>JAJDBQ010000242.1 GCA_029261255.1 Nitrospirales bacterium | reverse complement strand
CGGCCTGATCTAACGCCTGCCGAGCGGCCTGCTCAGCTAACGACGCACAATCGTCTTGCGCTTCAGCCCAGAACCGAGTCCGAATCCCCGACACCCGAAAAATATACGACGGGTCTTTTTCCAAAAGACTGGCTATTTCCTGATTCTCGACCCTTCGAGCCGGAAGACCTGAACCAGTTCCGCAAATTCTTGATGAAAACTGTGACATGGCAGCACGCACTAAGCAGTGGACAATTTAACGATTGTCCACTATGGTAGAATTATTAGTAGAGTGGTAAATTTGAGACTATCGTGCCTCCACGGTATGACGCAACTTTCTGAAATATAAGACTTTCCACTCTTGGCTCAAATCTTGTATAACTGTCTCAGTAACCTAAGAGCTTCAAGTTCAAACATGTCCATCATCAGATAGTCCTATACTCCATACAAACTCAAACATGCCTTATCTGAAAAAAACTATCGTAAACACCCGCGCTTCATTGGCTCTCCTTCTGTTTCTGAGTATGCCACTGTACTTCACGGGATGTTCATCCACACCAGATGCAACGGAAACTGCGTCACAAGATATTTACTCCTCCGACGAACAAATTTTTGTCGGCGATTCAATCGAAATGAGTTACGACCCCAATGTGATCATGAAGCGGGCCGAATCGTTTTTTGACAAAGAATCCTATGCGGAAGCGGTCGTTGAATACAAACACTTCCTAGATTTACACCAAAATCACACGCTGGCTCCGTATGCTCAATATAAAATCGGCGTGAGCCATTACAAGCAATTTCGGACCGTTGACCGGGACCCTGCGCCACTCAAAAAATCTATCTCAGGATTCGAAAAATTGCTCAAGCAATTTCCGGCCAGTCGCTATGAAACAGAAGCTAAAGAAACTATTTTGACATGTAAAGAACAGCTCGTTCAGCGGCATTTAATGGTTGGAGAATTTTATTACAATCGAGGTTCATATCTGGCTGCCGCGCATCGATTTGAAAAAATCATCAACGAATTCCCAGAATTAGAGACAACAGGACAAGCCATGTTTCAATTAGCCAAAACCTATCAGGATTTGGGGATAGAGGAATGGACCCAAGAATGGCTTGTGGCACTTATGAGGCAGTACCCCAACAGTGATTATTATTCATCAGCTGAATCACTCTTAGCCCAGCTTCATGAGGAACATCCAACGCTTCTGGCTTCTCTTCCCAACCAACCATTCATGCAAGAACAACTAGACATCACACAACCTGCGGATGCATTTCTCCCTCAACAAGTTGACGGTCCAATATTCACCAACGCAGGCATACTCCCCAATACCACGGCCTCTGAAACCCAGACTTCTGCATTGACTGAGACAACGCCTATCCCAGCACCTTGTGCCATCGGCACGTGGTGCGATTCTGAATCCACTCTACCAACTCAGACTACAGCCCCCTCAGCAACCCCATCATTGCCTACCAACGCAGCCTGTAAAACCGGCGACTGGTGTTAATCCAGCTCCTGCACCTCTCTTCTTACAACTGGGCGAATTCTAAATAGAGATCGGAAAGTAGAATGATGTGGCTTACTGCCCGATATACCAACCAATGCCATTGCGCTCGAGAAAACTGGTGAAGAGGGTTACGGAATCAGTGAAGATCATGATGCCAACGAGGATCAAGAGTGCGCCGCTCACAAAGGATACACCACCTAGATATTTACGAAGATTCTTAAAATAGCTCAAGAAAGTATCCATACCAAAAGCCGCCAAGAAAAATGGGAGTCCCAGACCAAACGAGTACGCTGACAACAGCATCACTCCGCCGGACATAGACTCCGTTGTGCTCGCATACGCCAAGATAGTGCCAAGCACAGGACCAACACAGGGCGTCCAACCTGCTGCAAAAGCCGTCCCGATTAAGTAGGACCCAATATATCCGGCAGGGCGGGATTCAAAATGCATCAACCGGCGTTCAGTCATGAAAATATCGAGTTTCAAAATCCCGAGTAGATACAAACCAAAAATAATAATTAGGATACCGCCGATTTTTCTGATGAGATCTTGATATTCATACAACACCTGTCCAATCAGACTTGCTGAAGCACCGAAGGCAATAAACACAGTTGAAAACCCAGCAATAAATAAAAGCGCATTAAACAAAATTGCGGATTTAAACCGCTCGCGCTCCTCCACCTTGGCCAAATTTTCAACCGACAATCCAGTAATATACGAGAGGTATGAGGGTACTAACGGCAGGACACAGGGCGAGATAAAGGACAAGAGTCCTGCACTAAACGCTGCAAATAAGGATACTTGAGTGATCGAATCCACGGGTTACATTCTTTCAGACGGAGCTTGGTAGGTCTCTGCAAGCAATTCGCTCATGAGCTTCCTGGCCTCTGGCCCATTCCAATCACGAGCCCCAAATACGCGCTGTCGAATAACGCCTTTGCGATCAATCACATAGGTCATCGGCAAAGTCCGAGCACCATACGTCAGTCCTACCTGATAATCCGAATCATGTAAAATAGGAAAACTCAATCCCATCGCTTCCTGAAACGGCCGAGTGACAACGGCGCCCTGTTGATCAACCGATACCGCCAGAATTTCCATACCTTGAGATTGAAAATCTTGATACAAGGCTTCCATTGCCGGCATTTCCACTTTGCAGGGACCGCACCAGGTCGCCCAAAAGTTCAAAAACACAACTTTCCCCTGGTATTGAGATAAAGAATGAGCCGTCCCATCTAAATCCATCAAACGAAACACCGGGGCAGGTGCATTAATGGCAGGACGGCTATACGCCACCCTTTGCCCTGATTCTCCTCCAACAGTTGAAGATTCAGAATGTCCAGAGTCGCAACCCAATATGAGAACGACAAGCAGCATCAACACCCATCTCCAGGCCTTAATCATCGGTATTACCTTTTCAGCTGAAAAAAATACCGGGGAAAGCCACATTAAAAAAATCTGCCCCTGGTATATTATAGTGAGAAATTGCTCTAACCTTTTCCATCATCATAAGATCCTGATATTTTTCTCGTCAATGAAGCCTTCGCCATTACCCTCTCTCAGATTCCCATCTCGCGTAACCATAAATTTCCATCAGGTTATCATAGACAAGGACAGATCCAATCCGTAGACTTAGGAGCCTATCCAAGATTAGACTGATCTACTGCAGTTGCGCTGGATTTGGCCATATTTTCCGATCCTTTTCGTTTAATAGTCACCACTATTCGCCTCAAACGATCGAAAAATCTGACTCAACCCTGCACAACCTCGTGACAATCACTAATCTAGGATAGGCTCCGAGGAAGCCAGTCTTTCCATTCGCACCACCATTACACATGAGCGCCATACAGGTCACGGGTCTCTCTAAAGCCTACGGGTTTTATCGCATTTTTGAAGAGGTGACCTTCGCCATTCATCCAGGAACCTGCTTTGCGCTCTTTGGCCCAAACGGTGCGGGGAAAACGACGCTTCTTCGCATCCTGGCGACCCTTCAAACACCATCTGGAGGGCAGTTTACCATTTATGGCCAAGACGGCGTAGCAGAAAGAGATGCTGTCCGGTCCATCCTCTTGTTTATTGCCCACGGGACACACCTCTATGAAGAGCTCAGTGCCACAGAAAATTTACAATTTGCCCTCGCGTTACGAGGCCAATCACTCGAGCCCGCCCAATTGAAACGTGCGCTCGATCAAACAGGCATTGGAGCCTATGGCAATCTCAAAATTCGGCAGTTTTCCGCCGGGATGAAAAAGCGCCTAGCCCTCGCCAAGGCCATTCTAGCTCAGCCAAAACTCTTATTGTTGGATGAACCCTATAACGCCTTAGATGACGGGGGCGTCGCCATTACCAATCAGCTCATTCAGGATACCATGAAACGTGGTGGGACGGTGGTCATGACCACTCACGATCGCAACAAGGCTGCAAAAATTGCGACCGAGGGTGCCATTCTTCAAAACGGCCACATGCAACTCCTTTCTCCAGAACAATTACAAACCCATGTCCTTTCTTAATACAATCTACTGGGTGGTCTGGAAAGACCTGATCAGTGAATGGCGAACAAGAGAAACCATCTCTTCGATGCTATTTTTCGCCCTGATCGTCATTCTCGTCTTCAGCTTCAGCTTTGCCATGGACCAGGACGCGGCCCGCCAACTCATCGCCGGAATCATTTGGGTGGCATTCACGTTTACGGGCATTATCGGGATTGGCAAATCATTTACCTCAGAATTACAGAATGATTGCATAGAATTCCTACAAATGAGCCCAGTTCCTAAGGGAGCGATTTACCTCGGGAAAGTGACGGCGAACTTCCTCTTTATGTTCGCGGTTGAAATTCTCTTATTTCCTCTCTTCGTCATCTTTTTCAATCTCGAAGTCGTCGATTCCGTGGGCATGTTATTACTCGTCTTTTTTCTCGCCACATTAGGTCTGGCCGCAGTCGGCACACTCTTTTCCGCCTTAACCGTACAAATTCGGGCCAGGGAAGTCATGCTCCCCGTCTTGCTTCTCCCTTTGGCCGTTCCGGTTATCATTGCGGCCGTGGAAGCCACCCGAGGAATCCTCAATGGCGACCCCTATAACTTCTATTCCCAATGGCTTCATTTGTTGCTTATCTTCGACATCATCTTCACAGTCGTCTCCTTCTGGCTCTTCGAATTCATCTTAGATTCCTAAGGAATCCAACCTATCTAAGACCTCAGGAGCAAGATCAAGAACTCCCTGACCCCACCCGATATTGTCGAAATGGCTTCCATGCACTTGCTCCATCTTCAAGAGGAAAAAATATGGCAATAGCAATTCGAAGCTTAATGCTCTTGACCTTTGTCGTCTTAATCGGCTGTACCCCAAAGATCATTGAGATGGATGCTGCGACAAAGGAATCACTGATTGCAACACAACACATTACGGCAATCCATTACATACATCCAGTCTTCGAGCTACCCCCTTATTCAACTTCCGGTGGGGTAATCGGAGGATTGATGTCAGGAATTGTAGATCGTTCTCGAGGAGAACGGATCGAAGAAAAATTCGGGTTGTACGACCCTATATTAGACGTAAAAGAAAACTTCCTCACAACGGTTCTCAATGAATTCCCCAGTCTCACAATCTCCAAAATATCAGCTCCATTTGCAAACGACGAGGTCCATGATCTAAAAGGGCCGTTTTCGAAAGGGTATATTTTAGATTTCCAGACTAGACGATGGGGCATTGTCCAACATGTAGAAGGATGGGAACACCTGAAACCTCCTGGGTCTCAGGAGCGTCGCAAAGTAACATTCATAGCGCGTGCACGACTTATTGATGCCAACCAAGAAAGTATTCTATGGCAGGGAATCTGTGATGTAGAAGACCACAATAATATTTTCACGATGGAGGATGTGCAGTATTGGTACAACGGCGAGAACAATAACCTAGATAATTTATTTACAATTCTTGCCTCCACCTGCCTCAAGGAATTGTGGAGACAATTTCCCAGACACAAGCGCTCGCTCATTAATAGAAAAAATTTCGTACTTTCAACCGCTCCTTAAAATTCCATAAGCTTCTTAATCAAAGCTCAAACTACGCTACTCCCCTTCCTTAAGTCATCGAAAGAATGCCACACTCGGCGTAATGGTTTTGCTTGACCCGGGTCTTCTGAAGTGAGAGGATTTTATCTTCATGCATAAAACAGATTTTCTAATCATTGGGGGCGGTGTCATTGGCCTGAGTATCGCTCGGCAGTTAAAACGCCTCTATAGTGATTCATCCGTCGTCATTCTTGAAAAAGAACCAGCCTGTGGCTTGCATGCCAGTGGCCGCAACAGTGGAGTGCTCCATGCTGGATTTTACTACTCACCCGATAGCTTGAAAGCACAGTTCACAAAACAGGGGAATGAACGACTTCGACAATATTGTGAAGAAAAAAAAATTGCACTAAACCAATGCGGAAAGCTTGTCGTGGCAAAAGATCACACAGAGCTTCCGGCAATGGACGAGCTCGTGAAACGCGGAAAAGCCAATGGCATTCCCTTACAAGAAATCACCGAAGTAGAGGCTAAAGAAATCGAGCCACGCGTCAAAACATGGGAGCGTGCATTGTATTCACCCACGACGGCCACCGTGGATCCTACCCATGTGGTGAATGCCATGGTGAATGATGCAAAAAACGAAGGAGTTCAAATCCACTATGACAGTGGATACCAGTCCCGTCAGGGTGCTGTAGTCCAGTCCTCCCAAAACTCGTATGAAGCTGCGTATATCGTGAATGCCGCTGGGTTATATGCGGATCATATTGCACGAGATTTCGGGTTTTCTGAACATTATCGTATCCTCCCATTTAAAGGACTGTATCTCTATTCCAATGAACCGTCTGGAACCATACGTACCAACATCTATCCCGTCCCTGATTTACGGAATCCCTTCTTAGGAGTCCATGTCACCGTCACCGCCCAAGGCAAAGCGAAAATTGGGCCGACCGCCATCCCGGCCTTTTGGCGAGAACAATATGAGAGTTTTGGGAATTTTAAATTTTCAGAATTAGTCGATGTTCTCGTGCGTCAGGCAGGACTCTTTATGTTTTCCGAATTCGATTTCAAGCGTTTAGCGTTCGAAGAGATTCAAAAATATTCCCGCACCCATTTAGTTCAACTGGCCACAACGTTAATGGAAGGCATTACTCCTCAACAATATGAGACCTGGGGAAGACCGGGGATTCGGGCACAGTTACTTGATACGAAAAAACGAAAACTGGAAATGGATTTTGTATTAGAAGGGGATGATCGATCGATGCATGTCCTTAATGCTGTTTCACCAGCCTTTACCTGCTCCTTACCGTTTGCCGAACACGTCTGCGAGAAGATTCAAGCTCAACTAGGGAATTGACAAGAACTTTCAATATTTCAAAAGATAGCCAGCTCCCAACCTTAAAGGGCAGGTGAGACAACAGGAGCATCACTAAAACAGACAAGTTCTCCTGGCCAGATACCATTCCCTCCTTTGCAGAAATAATTTACCTCCCGTCCATCCAACAAAAATTTCAACTAATTATTAGTTAGTTTAGTAGCCGTTCTCAATCCTTCGTCTAGTTCCACGAGCCTTTCGTTGACGTCCTAATTGATTCAAGATCAGGCAGTAAGAATAGAATCTAGAGAGAAAGATGGCAACTTCCCCTTCACCATAGGAAGAAGTTTATATTATTCAAGCGAACTGATATGGTGCCTCTCATCATGCCAAATTTTTCCATTTATTTCCCGAGTGGGTTGCCTAGATTCACAGGGCAATCCAATGTTTCATTTTATTTTCATACCCAGCCTCTGCCCACAGAGTCAGGTGAACTAAGGTGTCTTTATGAATATAATTCTTGCCGACAACCACGGTCAGGTGCTAGGGAAGGACCAGGCTAGCCCAAATGTCAGTTTGCTCTACCTTGCATCGTACCTGAGAAGTCAGGTTCCTGACATAGAATTGACGTATATTGCCCAGAAACACAGCCCGGAATATCACCTCAACATGATCAGAACATTGCAGCCAACGTTCTATGCTGTATCGTTTACCTCATTCTCTGCTCGCACGACTTATGAACTTCTCCGAACCATAAAGGGTTTATTCCCCTGGCTTAAAATCATATGCGGTGGCCCCCATGCGATGTCTCATTCAGAGCAGATTCTTCGGGAGTCCAGGGCCGATGTCTGTGTCATTGGTGAGGGTGAGGTAACCTTCGCTGAGTTGGTTAAAAATGAGTCAAATTCCCCTGAAAGTCTAGATTCCATTCAAGGGATTGCCTTTTTGAAGAATGGCCAATACCATCGGACCGAAAACAGGCCGCTCATTACTGATGTCAACACCATTCCCTTTCCTGCTCGTGATCTAGTCGACGATTCAGAGTTTGCTGGCGTGAGTTACAGCAAAGGAAAACCCAACACAGAAATGATTATTACGAGGGGTTGTCCTTTACGTTGTGTCTTTTGTGCCAATCCCGTCTTTCGATTGAAAAATGGGCCAACTTTTCGATCACGTTCCCCTCAAAATATTGCGGCGGAAGTAGAAGAACTCTACGCAATGGGATATCGAGAAGTTTTCCTACACTCTGATGAGTTAAACGTGGACCTCAATTGGTCGATTGATGTTTGCAAAGCATTAGCTGAACTGAAGCACCCGGACCTCTATTTCCAAACAAACCTTCGCGTCATCCCCATGTCCGAGGAATTCGTCTACTGGCTCAAGCAAGCAAATTTTTGGTTTGTGCGAATAGGGATGGAAAGTGCGAGCGATCGGGTCTTAGCTGGGATCAAGAAAAAAATGTCCTTAGCGAAAACCGAACGTGCTTGTGACCTATTGGCCAAGCAGGGCATAAAAGTCTTCGGATATTTTATGTTATTTAATTGGTGGCAAGAAGATGGTCAGCTACAGCACGAGACGTCTGATGAGGTTAACGACACGATTAGACTAGGGTATCGACTATGGCGGCAACGAAAATTGCACTATTGCAGTTGGACAGTCACCACCCCAGTTCCCGGATCGGAATTCTATGATCTCGCTTTAAAGCATGGCTTAATTGATGATAATTTCTTCCCGGATGACACCTGGCCGACTTACAAATATCTAACAGGAGTCTCGAAAAAGGAATTTAATTCACTTTATGCGAAAGCACGGAGACAACAGGGCATAATGGCCTTGACGAGTGGGCATTTGGAATGGCGAAATTGGAGAGGAATCGCCCGTAGGGCGCTCACAATGTTCCATGGAATGCCTGAAAACGATACAGATAGGAATCAGACGAGCACAACTCAAGTAAATCCCCTAACCAACTTAATCAAAATAGAAAAAAATCGATTGGGATTAAGCAGACTTCAATAGTCGATTCAGGATTTTAACCAAATACGCCATGATCCTACCTCGAGAGATAGCATCTTCATTCATTTACGAGAATCGTCCACTTTTCGACAAAAGAGAACCAGAAAATGCGCAACGAATCGATTCCCCGCTTTCAACGGCGAACGTCCCAACCCTGGACCACTTATAGTCCTCTAGGGAGCGAATTGAGCATAGGATTCTTTCTAGAAATTACTATCTGAATTTTTCCCCTCCAAAACCATCTGATACACCGCTAAAACTCGTCTGGCGATTTTATCAAGAGATAGATGACCGACCTTATCTCGACCATTACTTCGCTTTCGTTCCTTAAGAATATAGGCTAAAGCTTTTCCAATTTCATCTGGATCCCTCGGCACTACAGCAGAAGGATAAACACCCACCAATCGTTCAACAACATCTCCAACAGGTACGGACACAACGGGGAGATTGCAAGCTAGCGCTTCCTTGACCACATTAGGGGAACCTTCCGATTTACTTCCACAAAAAAGAACATCAGCAGCACGAAAATATAAGGGCATGCGATCATGCAGAACATTTGTGATGACCTTTAGTTCCACGTTAGGCAAGATTGTCCGAACTACCTTCATCGAAGATTTGGCAATATCAAGTCCCTTCCCTTTCGGATCATTTCTCACACTAATAACAATTACTGGATGGGTAAGACCCCAGGAAAGTTTTTTGCGAGCTTCGATTTGGGACCCAGGAGAAAACAATTCAAGATTCACTCCGTGCGGAATGACCATTGCCTTATTTCTTCGCCACCACAGAGCCCGCCTGAGTTGTTCACTTACACAAATGATTCCTTGCCCACGAAGAACCGACAAGTTAGAAAGTAAATGCCCGATTATCCAACGAGGAGCTGAAATAATATCCCTTTTCAGTAGATCTGGCCCAAAAAAAGACAACACAACCGGTTGACCAGAAAAAACACAAAGCATAGCTACTGTTGTTCCAAATTGTGCATGAATCAGATCTGGTTGTAATTTATCTATCTCGATTTTTAGATCTTTCCACTTTCGTACTAAATTAAATGGGGAATGGCCAATTCCAATATCAAAAGTACTAACTTTCACACCAATATTTCGCAAGGAAACAATCTGGCTATCAACAAATACCCCAGCAAATGAAAGTATTTTTTCTTGTGCTTCCCAATGATTTGAGACCACTAATACATGAGGGAATGATTCAGAACGGCATGCCTTAGTCTCACCCAAATTTATTGGCTTCACACGAAACATTAGCGTGACTTCATTGTTCGTAATCTAGGTGGGATCGATGTAAAAGCGCTCGCCAACAAAGAATTCCTCTTAAGTTCCTATTGATTTTCGTGGCACCAAAGCCAATAGAATAATTTGAGGCAGAACTTTCCCAATAAAACCCCTGTTAGGTGTGTTGATCACCCCTGACAAAGACATAAACGGCTCGACAATAAAACTAATTCAGAATGGACACAAATCAAGGCGCCTATTCTGCATGACTTTCTGGACCTAACGGCTTGAACAGAATGAGTAAGGCGGCCAATAATGTCAGATTACTGAAGAGTGCCACAATCATGGCAAAACTTGTTAAGAGCCCAAAATAGATTGTGGGAATAAAGCTGGACAATGCAAGGATAGAGAACCCTGCGGAAATGGTGAAGGACGTGTAATACATCGCGATACCGATGCTGCCATGGCAAGCTTTCACAGTCGCCATATAGTTTCCGTGTTGTTTAAATTCCAGCTGAAATCGATGGACGTAGTGAATCGTATCGTCAACCGCAATCCCAATCGTAATCGCGGCAATGGTGATCGTCATCAGATCTAACGGAATGCCTACCCACCCCATCAGGCCCAAAACCATTCCTGCTGCAAACAAATTCGGCATGATCGCAAGACAACCGATAAAGAAGCCTCGAAAGAGGACCATAAACATGACCAGAATACTGATGAATACAGCCCCCAACGTGAGTATCTGTGACTTGTACAAACTTTGTAGTAAATTATTATAAAGAACAGCTAAACCAGTCGGATGGACATCCCTTTCGGCAAACCCCATGTCATCCACTAAGTACGCCTTGATTTTATGAATGAGTTCCTTCCGTTTGAGCGTGGGAGCTGATTCAATGAGACGCATGGTAATACGCGTTTGATTGCCATCGCTGGAAAGATATGGGTCAATGAGGGCCTTTTTCACTTCTTCCGGGACCCACTTTCGGAGGACGGCCAATTCATAGTCTTCCGGCATGCGCCCATCATTCAATTCCAGGAAAACCTTCATGCCGGTGGCAATCGACAGCACTTTTCCAATTTCGGGAAGTTGCTCAAGATAATCATGGATTTCTTCGACTTTTCGAAGCCGATCACCATTAAACCAATAAGTGATCTCGTTTTCTCCCTCCTCTTCCTCGTCGGCAAAAGGATCCTCAAAGGTCGTATCGTCATCTTTTAATTCCTGGAGAGACCCATAAAATTCGGCATCAGCCTCGATGACAAATTCAAGGGGAATGGTCCCTCCGAGTTGCGTATCAATGAGTTCCATCCCCTGGTAAATCTCTGTTGAACTCTTGAAATGATCAATAAAACGATTTTCCACTTCCAATTGCGTCACACCCACAAGACCGACGATGACTAATGCGGCACAACACCACACAATGGTCTTCGGCCGTTGCTGGGACAGAGCGGCCAAGCTGTTCGTAAACGATTGAGTGAAATCTTTTTGTGCCTTAAATTTCTCTCTGGGCAATAACGTGAGCAGGGCAGGAAACAGAATAAAATTCAGAGCAAAGGCAAAGGCAATGCCAATCGTCATCGTCCAACCAAAATCAATGACCGGACGAATATCGCTCACCACAAGCGAAAGAAAGGCCACAATGGTCGTGATGGCCGTATAAAAACACGGCTGCGCCATAATGCGCATGGTTTCAAAGACAAGTGTCGGTTGATCTGCAGCGGGGTGACTCTCAACGACGATTCGATACCGCACAATGAGGTGAATCGTTAACGACATCGTAATAATAAGTAAGAGGGAGATAAAATTTGATGAGATGACGGTGATAGGCCAGTCTAGCCAGCCAAGAAAGCCCACCATCACGACAATTGAGATCAGACAACAGAATATCGGGAGCACAACCCAGCGCAACTTTCGAAAGAAAAATATCAGAGCAACAATTAA
Organism: Nitrospirales bacterium; assembly: GCA_029261255.1. GTDB lineage: Bacteria > Nitrospirota > Nitrospiria > Nitrospirales > UBA8639 > Nitrospira_E. The sequence goes on along the minus strand of JAJDBQ010000242.1, from coordinate 7,698 downwards.
GAAAAAAACCACTCCAACTCCAAAGAAACGAAGGTCGTGTTCAATAAAGCTAAGCATGTCGGTGGTGATCATTCGAGCACCACCCAAGTGGATAGTGGCTGCTCCCTTGTAGGTATCAATAATTCCTCGTATGACTTGAATATCTTGGCGCTCTTGTTCAACTACCTTGGCATGGTAAGCCTGAAAAGAATTTGTGGCATGCTTTAGTTGGTCGGACTCCTCGGGCGAAAGCTCCGACAAGGACTTCTTTTCCCTAAGCTGGTTCCGCGTAGTTAAAAGCGACGCATAACGCTCATCACCCTTGAAATTCACGAGCAATGCTGTCGTCTGGCCATTTGGACTGACAAGATTGTTTGAGTAAATCGGACTTTCCAAAAACTCTTTTCGTGCCAGTTCTTTGTCAATCCCTGGTGTCTCTAATGTTCGCACTTCAGCATTATCCGTCAGCTCTGCAATGCTCACCTTTGGGCTATTCAACAAAGGAACATCTAATATAGTCAGCACCGAGGACACTCGCGGAAATTCGCGCAAGTCATCGCGTAACGCTTTCAAGTTGTCGAGAGAACTTGAAGAGAGGAGATCGCCTGAGGGTGTGTAGGTAATAATGACGAAATCATCCGAGCCATAGGTGTCAAGCATGGATCGGTAATACCGCAGATCGGGGTCATTCTCCAAAACGATTGATTCGGCTGAAGCATCGAGCTTGAGATCTGGCCCGTGATACCCAAAAAACACCACCATCATTAAAAAAAGAACTAAAGTGATGACGGGTCGCTCAATAACCGTTTTTTTATAATAGCGTAAGAACCCAGATTCCATTGCGTGTTGTCTGCTTTCTAGTTCCACTGTATTTTTTCAATGCCCACATAAGACTTTTTCTGATGATGAATAGTCATACCACATTATTATACATCCCAAATACATCTTTAATAGGTAAAAAGAAATGAGAGTACGTAAAGTTCACTCAGTGATATGCAAGGCATTCCCTTCAATCAACTCTATCTCCCTCAAATCCTCTAAGACAAAATCCGCCTAAGATTTCGAACCTGAGAAAGAGAAGAAAAACTATTCCTTTTCATGCAAAAAGCGGAAATTCCAACTTTTTCCTTAAGCTGCCGCCCCCCTCAAAGCCTGCCGACCTATCTTCTTTAAAATGGGAAATTTACAATACAGTAAATGATTGGATTCACGCATTGAAGACATCAGAAGAATCAGTCCAAAAACTTTCAGCAGAATAAAAAGACCAAGATGATCAGACAGGTTGTGGTGCACAATCGAAATTGGCAGACAAAATCCCTCGGGATTTCCCTATCCAGCTGTTCAAAAAAAGAAGGTAAACCACAATATGGGCAAAAGCATGGGAATCGCTGAGCTCAAAGACCGGTCCTTTGGCTTTGCCAAAAGGGCGGCCTCCAGATTTGGTCTCGAAGAGCAAGGAAGAGGATTTCTTAATTTCATCCGCAAGGCCACGGCAAAAAAGAAAAAAATATGGACGATCAAAGCTTTACTGAAATCTGATCTGACAAAAGGAAAGATTACCAGTAGATACGGAATCGACGATCGGTGGGCAAAAACCTTGAAAGTCCCCCATTCCTTTCTAGGAACCATTTATACCAAAGAAGAAATCGATGCGGTTATCGCCGTAATGAGTCAGGAAGTGCTTTCCTCTGGGAACCAGACGACGGCATTTCAAAAAGAATTTGCCGAATATACCGGAGTCAAACACGCTTTTGCTGTCGGCAATTGCACCCAAGCATTAGATCTAGCAACAACAGCCCTTGGTATCCGTCAAGGTGATGAAGTAATCGTGACACCTAACACCTTTATTGCCACGTCATTGGCGATAGTCAGATGGGGAGGACGGCCGGTCTATGCCGATATCGACCCTCGGACGTATAACATTGATCCGAACGAGATAAAAAAGAAAATCACGGAAAAGACCAAGGCAATATACATCGTTCATTATGCTGGGCAGATGTGTGATATGGATTCAATCATGGAGCTTGCTAAAAAGTACAACTTGGCCGTAGTTGAAGATTGCGCACATGCTCCTGGCGCAGAGTACAAAGGAAAGAAGGCAGGCTCAATCGGCGACATCGGCTGCTTCAGCTTCCAGTCCCTGAAGAACATATCGACCTTAGGGGAAGGGGGTATGATCACGACAAACAGAGAGGATCTCGTTGATAAAATCGGCAAGCTGAGAAATATGAACACACAGGGCTGGCCATCATTCCTCAGAACTGACGACTATTGGTACCCCTCACATTTTGATGTCGAAGATGTCGATGGGTCCTGGGGTTGCAATTATCGTATGAGTGAACCACAAGCAGCGGTCGGAAGAATCCAACTCGAAAAGCTTGATACATTGAATGATCGCAGACGCTACTTGGCCCACCGCATTTCCGAAGGCATCAAAGACATAAAAGGTATCACTCCCGCCTATGAAGATCCCCACGGCAAACACGTGTACCACCTGTATACGCTCTGCATCGAAGAAGAAGAATTGGGAGTTGACCGAGATGAGTTCCTCCGAATTTTATACCGAGAGGAGGGCATTATGGGCATATTACATTACCAACCGACGTATGATTTTACGGGATGGAAAAAGATGGGCTATGGAGAACATTTGTGCCCAGAAGCGGAGAAATTTTTCTACAAAAGAGAGCTCAATCTTCCGATATTTCCACGCCTAACAGACGAGCATATCAATATGATAATCAATGGCATCAAGTCCGTTGTCGAGAAGGTTAAAAAAAAATTATCCCAATCGCCTCCAATAAGCATCGGAAATAAAGAAACAACGCCGAATACCGTCGGGATAGGAATTGTTGGAGCCGGATCCATCGGCATAAGAGGAGCCTTGGAACACCTCTGGATGCCTGATGTTCAAAATAAAATACGTTTGGCGGCTATTTGCGATCCGATTCCTGGAAGAGCCGAGGCTGTCGCCAAGAAATACGGAGTAGAGAAACACTACGTAAACTATGCAGAACTTCTCGCTGATGCAAACGTGGATGCAGTCATTCTCTGCTCACCGACAGAATTTCACTATTCGCAAGGAATCGCTGCGATCGAGGCAGGCAAACATATCCACTTCAACAAGACCATGACTGTGACGACAACTGAGGCCGACGAGATTATTGAAAAGGCCCAGAATAAGGGAGTCCACATCATCGCTTCCCCTGGGACGATGACAAGACCGCACAATCGTAGGATACGCAAACATATACTCGAAGGGAACATTGGCAAAGTTGTCTGGGCGATCGTTGGCACCTCAGGAGCGGAAAAATATCATTTGGGTGAAGGCGTGCGTAAAGGCAACAGCATGCTCAGTAACATCGACCCCTCGTGGTACTTCAAAAAACCTGCGGGTGGGCCGCAGTATGATGTGACGGTGTACTGCCTGCATAACCTGACGGGAATACTAGGACCAGTAAAACGCGTGACAGCCTTGTCCGGAAAAGTCACCCCAGAACGCTTTTTCCGTCACCAAAAAATCGAATGCGAAGTGGACGACAGCACGTTACTCTTATTAGATTTTGGAGAGTCAACCTTTGGCTTTGTCTACGCGACGGCTGAAGATGGCGGGTTGACGGCTGAACCATTCCAACCGACGATCTATGGCACTGAGGGAGTCGTAACTGGCACCAAAGCTAATGGTGAATTACTGAAGCTTGAGGATGATGCGATGCCTCATGAGATAGGCTCTCATCTCGGCATGGAGGAATCTCACGTGTTCGAAGATACCATGCAACTCGTTGACCTGATACGGGAAGGCAGGCCATCAATTGTCAATACACTCCAGGCGCGTCATGTCATCGAAATAATCGAGGCAGGATATCGAGCCAGCACGACGGGGAAGACGCAGGAACTCCACACCAGCTTCGAACCACTGCCCCTCGAAACCTTACAATAAAACTATCTGCTGTCAGCCAGGCAGCAAAAGCTTTTCCCAACAGACTCAAAGTGCCTGTAGCCCTACCTCGTGGCTTCCCCTCTGACTCCTAGGGTATCCGAACAGCCCCATGGGCAATCCAACGATTAACGATAGAACCAGGAGTGGCGACTCGAAGTAAAAAAGCCATGTTTGCACACATACTTGGCAGACTAACCTGGCCTGAAAAATTCGCATCTCCTTGTGCTGATAAGGAAACCGAATCCGTATCAACGAGCACGACATTCGGCAAATCGGTCGTGTTGCACACAATCGTGCCTTTGACCTGGGTCACAAAGGGACTGGGAGCACCGATGACAAGAGAAGCAGATCCACTCCCACTCGCTAAGACCAACCCCTGAGCATCAAAACTGAAACGCCCACTTTGAAGATTCAATTTGGCCTTGCCATTTGCGGCAGTCCATGAAAACGCCACGCTGTCGCCCCCCCCACAACATTAAACGTACCAAAGGCGGTCCCTGGGACGATCACCCCTTCCATTCTATTCCAATCCACGAAAGCACCTTCCGCTAGAGGGCTCGAAATCCAAAATCCCAAAACCATGAAAACAGACCAAAGACAGGCACTCGCCAAGAGTTTCACTCGTTTCATTACCACTCCTCCTAATATAGATGAGGTAACTCAGCTTCACAGAGACTGACGAACTGTTCTCTACACAGATTTCATGAGCCCCATATCTGAAGATATGCGGCTCATGAGAATTCTAGGTAGCCTTCTAAAGCTACCAACGTTCATGTTTGTCCTTATGGCGCAATAGATCCGCAAACGGCTTGGCCAGTAAAAAACACCGTACTCTCACTAAAATTCGTGAGCGTAACGATTGCATGGTTATTGCTGGAGGCATCAACCGCAAGCGTATTGATTTGGACAACATCTTCAACAAGAAGGCCTTGAATTCCTGCAGACAAGACAGTCCCTGATGTACCGCACGGAACGATAAAGGTTTGTGGATCCGAATCCCCCGTCAACTCAAAGGGCAGCGTCTCCACTACGACCTGAAGTGTTCCTCCCCCTCCAGCTGGTCCTTCAGGTCCTTCGAGTCCTACGGGCCCCTGCAGACCCATTGGTCCCTGCAAACCCATCGGTCCGGCTGGTCCATCACTACCTTGAGGTCCTGTTAACCCTACTGGGCCGACGGCTCCATCGGCTCCGGTTGCCCCTGCTGGCCCAACGGCTCCATCGGCTCCGGTTGCCCCCGCTGGTCCAACGACTCCATCAGCTCCGGTTGCCCCTGCTGGCCCAACGGCTCCATTGGCTCCATTGGCTCCGGTTGCCCCCGCTGGTCCAACGGCTCCAGCTGGCCCTTCCGGACCAGCCGGCCCAGTCAATCCTGCTCCACCGATAGTCAAATCATATTCATCATTTTGACTTTGCCCATTCCCCGTAGAGACCGTTAGCAGATAATCGCCAGCAGGAACATTAAGGGGTAAACCAGCCACGATTTCAGTATCAGTAGGAACCCCAACAATCAGCAAAGGACCATATTCCCCAAGGGTGACCTCTAAAGGATTTCCAAACCCTAATTCCTCTCCCCGAATAATGATCGTATGTTCAACAGAATCAACGACCACTTCTGTAATATTAATATGGTCCCCTGGAGGTGTGGGGCCTGGCTTCTTGGCAAGAACCGAGGGAACCCAACCCAGTCCGGTAATAAAAATGATTGCAATGAAAATAAGTGTCCTTGAAAAAAAATCAGATCGCAAACTCATACCTACCTCCTTCGAAAGAATACGTCGTAAATTGAAATGAGAGACTTAATCGTTTTCTCTGTGGGGAAATTGCAGTCATGCCAAAGAGCATCGGAACTCCCCAAGATGATTTACCTAGAATCATTCGGTTACATTTTTTCCTAACTTAAACAAACAGGCATGAATGAGTCGGAACTCCGCCTAATTGATGCTGTTTTGTAAGAAAAACAGGTGAATGCTTACAACTGAGGGGTAGGCCGTTTACAATGCGGAACACAATTCTATTGAAATATTGGAGGCATCAAGATGGTATCTGTGAATTGGGAACAAGCTGGAACACGACTAAAGCAGGCGTTAGGGCTCTCACATGCACCCATTGCCATTTCGTTTTCTCAAGAAGCTCCGACAGGGGTCCCCGTCCATGACGGGAAAATGCCTGATCCGAGTGCGGATGGACGGACCGGTAAAGTCACGGCGGGCTGTGTCTTTTGGATTCAATCTGAAGAGCGCACCTTCACGACGAAAGCGGAAGATCATTTTAACTGCAGCGTAGGAAGTGTCACCCACGGACTCAAAACCCTTGAGGAAGTGATGAAGAACGAGGATGTTCAAGGTCTGTTAGAAAGTGAGTGGGTCACACCCGAAGAAGCGATGCAACTACCAGTCGTCAAAAATCAATACAAGTTCGTCACCTATGGTCCCATCTCCCAAACCAGCATTGATCCTGATGTGATTCTTCTAAGACTGAGTGCATATCAAGGGATGGTGCTGCATGATGCCTTCAGTGACATGCCAATTGTTGGAAAACCACAATGCCATATCATCCCACTGGCAAAAGAGCAAAACCAGATTGCAATGAGCACGGGATGCACACTCAGCCGCATTCGCACCGGGATGTCACCCGATGAGATGACCTGTGCCATACCCGCAAGTCGGCTCACAGAGGTCGTCGAAAAACTGGAAGCTCGACAAGAAGCCAATGCTCGCGTCGCAAGTTACGCAAATTCTGATGGTCGTCGATTCGCCAAAAATTAGCATCATACGGCTTACTCTATTCAACAAAACATGATGAGCGAAAATCCTTTACAAATGGTAGCCGACAAGCCTCTGCAACAACCAGGTGCAATCCTACTCATTTCTTGTTATGAGTTGGGACATCAGCCAATAGGCCTGGCGCAACCCGTAGGCTTTCTCCAACAGAACGGCTATGTCCCAAGTACCTTAGACTTGTCAGTCGAAATGTTTGATACACAACGAGTTGAACCAGCCCGCATGGTCGGCATTTCGGTACCCATGCATACGGCGCTGTCATTAGGATGCCAAGTGGCAGAACGCATTCGTCAGATCAATCCCGATGTTCACATCTGTTTTTACGGACTCTATGCCTCGCTAAACGCAGAATATTTACTTGAGCACCTTGCCGATTCCGTCATCGGGGGAGAATATGAGACGCCATTGGTGAATCTCCTCGACCAACTGAATCATCCTCAATCGCTACAAAATACACCGCACGATACCAGTGCAGCCTCTACGCCCAAGATCGAAGGCGTGAGTCGTGCAAATGCGATGACCCAACCTGTCTTGAAAAAGTTCAGTGAGCCATCCGTGGCTTCAACAAAGAACAAGTCTGAGCGTCCTAACTTTCCTACTCCGACACGCACCACGCTCCCCATGCTATCCGAATACGCCAGTTTAGAATCCCAGGGACAGGAGCATGTTGTGGGATACGTGGAAGCCAGCCGAGGATGCCTGCATACCTGTCTGCATTGTCCCATCGTTCCCGTGTATCAAGGCCGATTTTTCTTATTTCCAGCTACGGCCGTGTTAGCAGACATTCGACAACAAGTGAAGGCCGGTGCCGCCCACATCACCTTGGGCGACCCCGACTTTCTCAACGGACCCGGCCATTCACTGAACATTGTTCGGGCGATGCATAAAGAATTTCCGCACATCACGTTTGATTTCACCACAAAGATCGAACATATCCTGAAGCACCAAGAGACGTTTAAAGAATTTAGTCAGCTAGGATGTCTCTTCGTGATTTCTGCGGTG
>JAJDBQ010000241.1 GCA_029261255.1 Nitrospirales bacterium | reverse complement strand
ATCCGATCTTTTAAGAGGCGAGAATAAATATCATATGACCGTTCACCACGATTCGTTTGTTCAATGACCATCGGAATGAGCATGCCCTGGGACCTCCTCGTTTAATAAAAGATATCGGTTCTTTCGTCGACGAACTATGCTGTCAGAAGGGCAAAGTTTTACCCTTGGATCACAGCATTTTGATAGACAAACTGTAACGCCTTTTCAGATTTCATCCGTTCGCGGAATTCCTCTTGAGCACCCTGCCCTCCGGCTTCAATCATACGCTGAATTTCCTCGAGCGGCAGCTTCAACGTTGTCGCAAGCTTCTGCACTTCGGCTTGCACGTCTTCCTCAGACACCTCAATCCCCTCTTTTTGGGAAATGGCATCCAAAATCAAACTCAGCTTAACCCGCTTCTTCGCTTCAGGTTGCTGCTCCTGCTGAAGGCGCTTGGCTTCCTCTTGGAGGCGCATCGGCTCTTCCAAATCATCTCCTCGGTGTGAATGGCGCTGATCTTTCATTAATTGTTGCCGAACCAGTGTTTGCAATTCCCGTTCGATGAGGACTTCAGGAATATCAAAGTGGTGCATCTGCAATAAACGCTCAATCAATTGATCTTTATAGCCCTCTTCGAGCTCCTGCTTCAAATTATTTTCCAGTTGCGTGGTGATTGCCGTCTTGACCGCTTCCAAGGAATCATAATCACCACAATCTTTCGCAAATTCATCATCTAATTCGGGCAATTTCTGTTCTTTTACTGCATCGATCGTCACCTTCAACAGCATCGTTTTTCCCGCTAAATTTGGATCAGGATGATTGGGAGGGTACGGCTGTGGAATTTCTAGTGTCTCACCAGACTTCTTCCCAATCAGGTGTTCATCTAATTCCACCCCTAGAATGGGAGTCTTTGATCCGATTTTATGAAGATGCCCATTTTTTTGTGAACCTTCAACGGGCTGATCATCCAGAAACCCTTCAACGGTCAGTACTGCATACAAACCATCCTGAAGGGCCGTCCCCTCAGAAACAGCATCGATTTGTGCCTGCTGCTCCCGTAATGTTTGTAGAGTCTGGTCAATTTGCTCATCGGTGACGGTTCGATCATTTTTTTTCAATGAAATGGGGTTAGGTGGTCGATAGTCGCCTAATTGTATCGTAGGCTTAATCTCCACAGTTGCGGTAAAGATAAAAGGAGCATTGGGCTCAACTTTCATCCGATCCAGTGGCGGGATATCGACGACGACCGGCACAACGCCAGCCTCCTTGACTGCTCGCTGGTAATAATCCGGCACCAACCGCTGCACCACATCTTGCCCCACCATTGATCCATAACGCTGTTGCAAGACTCCGAGTGGCGCTTTCCCTGCTCGAAACCCGGGTATACGAACTTGCTTCTTTAAGTCGGCATACACCTTTTGAAATTCACTCTTGACCGCCTCCTCAGGCACTTCGATTTTCAGAGCTCGTTTGACTGGTCCTAATTCCGTCATTTCCAATTTCATAAGATTAAGGAATCCTTGTGTAAGAAACCCATGAAGGGATGAAAAAAAATATGGTGCGAGAGGGGGGACTTGAACCCCCACGGTTACCCACAAGATCCTAAGTCTTGCGCGTCTGCCATTCCGCCACTCTCGCACATGTTCGACATATCTCAATAGCCCGACAACAATGTATCGTAAGCCTACAGTTTAACCCAAGGAAGATATCCCTGAGGTCAAACCTCTTTATTATAAAAGGTCTTTCTTCTACAGGCCATCCCCAAATGTCATTGACGTGTGACAAGGAAATGGTGGACACAGTCGATTGGTCACGAAATTTCCCACTTGATAGGCCCTATCAAGTGGGGTATGGTAAAGGATTATGAACTTCAAACAACTGTACTTAGACATTTACCAGAAATTTCAGGATAAAAAAGGTACCCATGAAGGGTACGACTTTCAGCATTCCCCAGTGGGATCTGCTACCCCCCCAGCACCGAAATTTTCAGAAAAGGTGAAATGGTGGACGTTAAACCGCCCAAGTCGTCTCCAAACAATCCGAGACAAGCGCGATCAACAACAACAGGACATCATTAATTTACAATCCCAGCCATCTGTTAAACCATAAGCAGAGCGTAGTACTTCTCCCCTCATGCAGGGCTTCTTACAGACAACCATTCGATTATATCAGCAATCCCTGCTAGCAGCCCTCCAGTCCCTTCAACAGAATTGGATCCTCATCCCCGTCCTCTTGGTCTTTGCCATAGGCATGGTGCTGATCACCGCACTCGTCGCTCCATTAGGCATGATCGGAGGATTCATCCTTGGGGCCGTCAATGCGATGGCTATTGGCGCAACCCTGAGCTTAACAGAAGAAGCCATACGTGGCGGCCGACGGCTACGATGGCAAGATATCCCTCAGAGCATGGGGCAATACTTTTGGGACGTCATATCAATAGGGTTTATGGTGTGGTTCCCATTGATGTTCCTAGAAATGGGCTTGCAGGCCAACCCATACAAAATTCTTCTCACGACTGCCATATTTTTTCTCATGTTCGTCTTATTAAATCCGGTCCCCGAGGTCATTTATCAGAGCCGGAAGGGATCAGCCCTCGAGGTTGTCCAGGAAAGCTATGAGTTTGTCCTGGAAAATTGGATCGAATGGTTTTTGCCCATCGCCATAGCATTAGCCCCTTTTGGCTTAGCCTTTTTCTTTCAAATTTCCAGTCAAGCCGGTCGAGGTGGGCTACATTTTGAACATCTCATCACCTTGCCGCTTTCCATACTCTCCCAGTGGTTAGCCCTACTGGGGATATCTTCCAATGCGAGTTTTTTTATTCTTCTTATTATCACCCCCATTGCTACAGTCTTTATCTTACTCTTTCGTGGTCATTTGTTTGCTGCCCTGCGTGGCTCCTCCCGCCGACAACGTATGTTCCAATCTAAAATGCAGTAAGAAGACGATGCTCGTGAAGCGTAAAGGGTTAGGCGAAATACCTTTTGCCGCCTCACGTTTCACGCAATGCTCATATTTCCCAAAGACCCATCCCAGACCAAGAGCCAATGGGAATGGTTAAAAAAGTCCTCCAGCAAGGCCGCAGCCATTTTGGCGCGCGGAGCGTACTTCCAGTAAGTTAGCACGACACTATGTCGAGAACGCCGCTGGTGGCTTTTTTAACCGTTCCCGATTGCTTGTCGCCCCCAAGACCCCATGGTAAGATAGCACCCTTCGACCCCATATATATGAGGTCAGCTTTCGTGGAAATGCCATTGAACAGACGTGGCTAGGCAATAGTACCTACCCACTATAAAGACAGATAATTACGGAGAGGTGCGAGAGCGGCCGAATCGGCGTGATTGGAAATCACGTGTACCGGCGACGGTACCGTGGGTTCGAACCCCACCCTCTCCGCCAAATTGAAATGCATAGGTCTCGATCATGGGTTTAAAAATTACTGGAATGCCCTTTGTAGGTTATCCGGTATCCGACATGAAACAGGCTAGAAATTTTTATGAAGGCATACTGGGACTCACACCCAGTTCGATTGATCATGAAATACCAGAAATGCCAGGGAAATACTGGGTTGAATATCCAGTTGGCTCCCATACTCTCGCCATTTCTAATGCCTGGGAACCCTCCCATCAAAGTGGGCCTTCCATAGCTCTAGAAGTGGAGCATTTCGAGGATGCGATAGAACACCTCAAGCGTTCCGGGGTCAATATCCTGGCTGAATGCATTGAAACCGGTGGATGCCGAATCGCATTAATAGAAGATCAAGATGGAAACGGAATCACCATTCATAAACTAAAATGATTATCGAACGGCAATTGATTTAGGGGCTGGGCCCTGTGCAACAGAATCCTGCGAACTCCGCCAGGTCCGGAAGGAAGCAACGGTAAGTGGGCTAGTTTGTGTGCCGCAGGATCACCTGGCCCCTTTTTTTTGGGGGAATGGTAAGAATTAAAAGATACGTTACGAGAAAAACATGACTCAATCCTTTCTCGTCGTTGAGATAACCCCTAAACCCTCACTTTTGACGACTGACTAAAAAACACCGCCCTTAATCTTCAAACGGTTTTTTCACATGGAATTTCAGGTTTCGGCCCGCAAATATCGCCCCACCACTTTTCAGGAAGTGATGGGGCAATCTCACGTCGTGCAAACCCTCAGCAATGCGATTGCACGGAAACGAGTGGCCCATGCCTACGTGTTCTCGGGCATGCGTGGAGTGGGGAAAACCACGGTGGCCCGCATCTTGGCGAAATCACTCAACTGCGAGAAAGGGCCAACGAGCGAACCCTGTCGTACGTGTCCAAGTTGTGTGGAAATTACTCGCGGGAATTCCGTCGACGTCATTGAAATTGATGGAGCCTCGAACACCGGAGTGGATGATGTACGCGAACTCCGAGAGAATGTGAAGTTTGCACCGTTTCATGGTTCCTATCGTGTGTACATCATCGACGAAGTTCATATGCTCTCCAACTCCGCCTTCAATGCCTTGCTCAAAATATTGGAAGAACCTCCAAGCCATGCAGTCTTTATTTTTGCCACAACGGAAGTCCATAAAATTCCAGCAACGATCCTGTCTCGCTGCCAACACTTTACGTTTCGACGCATTTCACGGTTAGAAATTATTTCCCAACTCCGCCACGTGGCGACTCAAACCGGTGTGACGGTTGAGGACCGAAGTTTGTCTGTGTTGGCAAGAACAAGTGAAGGCAGCATGCGCGACGCACTCAGTCTGCTTGATCAAGCTGTGTCATTCGGAGGTGACAAGCTGCAACATGAAGATTTGGAGGCCTTGATTGGATCCGTGCCAGAGGAGCTGGTTCGGAAGATGATTGAGGCCATTTTAGCTCATCAAGCGTCTCAAGCCATGACGCTCATTGGTGAAGTAGTCGACCAAGGATTTGATGTCCGCGTGTATTGCCGTGCCATTTTGGAAAGGGTTCGCAACCTTCTTGTGGCGTGTGTTGTGCCTTCACATCAACAAGTCCAAAGCCTTTTGGAATTGGGAGAAGAAGAAGGTAAGCAGATCATTGAACAAGCGGGAGGCCTCAGTGAACCTTATCTACAGGGCCTCTTCTCCATCGTCTCTCGAACCGAAGACAGTCTCCGGGGAAGCTCTCATCCACGATTTCTCATTGAGGCAGCTGTGGTCCGGGCGGCGCTTTTGGATCCGTCTACTCCATTAGCCAACGAGAAGGCACCCACAACGACGGTCAAACCGCAGCCAGCACGACAGCCACAACCAAAAGCGACGACGACTCCTGTTGCGACAACCCCCTTAGTGAAAACAGCCGTGCCCACTGAAAAGCCTCCAACGCAGCCTAAGGCTTCTGAGCAAAATCCGCCTACTGCTGCGGCAGCCAGAATGCTTCCATCGCAATCGTTACCGGTTAAAGAAGCCCCGATTCCGCCAACACCAATTTCGTCCATTGAACCACCGCCATCCACACCACCCAAAACAGCCAGGCCTCAGTCAGATCAGACGGTCACGTTAAATTGGGAACAAGTGATTGATCGAATGATAAAGGAGCATCCTAATATCGGCAGTTTTTTGGAGAAGGGTAGCGTCGTGACCCTAGAACCCGACCAGGTGGTCATTGGCTTTGCAAAGAAAGATGCGATTGCTCGATGGCGTACTGATAAGCCTGAAAATCGGGCCACCATCGCCAATGTCTGCGAGGTCTTGGGCGGCCGGCCTATACGATTCAAAGTCATCGAATTGCATGATGAGCAAGCACGTCCACCATCGATGAGTGAACTACGGGCAAAAAAAAAACACGAGGATAGCGAAGACCTGATGCAAGAGGTGAAAGCCCATCCCCTGGTGAAAGAAGCCTTAGAACTGTTCGGTGGAGAATTGGCGTCTGCCGAGCGAATTCCACAAAAAGAGGAGGCAAGCTAATGTCGAAAAATCCATTTGCCAACATGGGCAACATGCTCAAACAAGCGCAAGAAATGCAGTCGAAAATGGGAAAAATTCAGGAAGAAGCCGCCACCAAAACCGTGGAAGCCACGACAGGTGGGGGCATGGTGACAGTGCAAGCCAACGGGGCGATGCAAATCACCAACATCACCATTGATCCTGAAGTGCTCAAATCAGGAGATACAGATATGCTGAAGGACCTCTTGGTGTCTGCAACCAATGAAGCCCTCCGCAAAGCCAAAGACCTCATGGCAGATGAAATGAAATCCCTGACAGGCGGGATGGGCATTCCCGGCATGTTCTAAAACAGTGAAAAGGTTCCAATCGTGACTGACAATACAAATTCGGCACCATCAAAAGACACCAAGTCTCAAGGCCTCCTCGCGCGGCTTACCCGAGAGTTAGTCCGTTTACCAGGTATTGGGCAAAAAACGGCACAACGATTGGCGTTTCATCTCATGAAAACTGAGACCGAAGAAGCTCTGCGTCTCGCAGAGGCCATTCGAGAAGTGAAAGAAAAAATCACCTTCTGCACACAATGCCGAAATATCGCCGAAGGTCCACTCTGTGATGTGTGCCTTGACCCCAAACGAGATACCACCAGCATTTTAGTCGTGGAAGAACCCAGTACATTGCATGCCATTGAACTCAGCCGC
>JAJDBQ010000025.1 GCA_029261255.1 Nitrospirales bacterium | reverse complement strand
TTCTGTGGGAAGCGTATCCCTCTTGGGGTCAGTTCAGTTGGTTGTATTTTTTGAGCCTCTGGACAGCTTCAAGAGGGGTGATTTTTCTGTATGCCGAAGTTCCTGGTTGGATGATGTGGATCGTAGGGGCAGGCTTTCTGGCAGGAGTGGCTGTCGGCCTTCGGTATTGGGCAAAATATCTTATCACCACACGGCAAGGCATGATTCGGAATGGATATTCTGGGAAAACGATTAGATGTGCCAGCCTTGATAAGATCCATGACGTTGAAATCATGCAAGGTCCTCTCGCCAAGTTTTTGGGAATAGGGACCGTGGTCATCCGGTCTCATGATTCGAATCGAACCCTGCGATTTCGTGGCGTCAAGAATCCTGAGATTGTCGGAACAAAGTTACGGGCTCTTTTGCCGGCCCCCTCTCCTGTGTTTACTCAGGCTCTTTAACCCTTCTATGCGAATAAACTCAGAAGGTCCAATGAGCATTTAGCATCATGGAGACTCGTTCTCGTTGTCCTCATTTCATCCTCCTGCTGTGAACAAGAATTATTTGCATCTTCCTTCTAGGAAATTTTGTGAGTATGGCTCGCAAGTCACAGCAATTTTGATATTTTCCCGGTTTCTCAAATGGCTTCATGGCAATCAATGGGATATTGAGAATGAGCATCGGAATGAGGAGCTCAGGCCTCGATACGCCCGTCACAATCTCTGAGTCCAGCCGCGAATGAGATGCTTGAGACTTTGTTGGAAAAACACTGGCATCAACTCACTCTCAGTGAAATTCTATCTCTCTTGGAAACTGATGCTGAGCGAGGGTTGGATGCCTTTGAGGTTTCACACCGACAGAAGCAGTTTGGTCCCAATAGCCTAACCCTTAAGGAGGATATCAATCCCGTCCTCCGGTTTTGCCTTCAATTTCACCAACCGCTCGTCTATATCCTTCTTGCAGCCGCGTTGATCACTGCAGTCCTTCAGGAGTGGGTGGATTCTGGTGTGATCTTTGGCGTAGTGCTCATCAATGCTGTGGTTGGTTATTTCCAGGAATCCAAGGCATTACAAGCCATTGCGGCTTTAGCAAGAACCTTGGATGGTATGACCACCGTGATTCGGGTTGGGCAAAAGCAACGACTTCCCGCGGTGGAACTTGTGCAAGGAGATTTGGTGGTATTGGTAGCTGGTGATAAAATTCCTGCCGATCTTCGACTGGTGAGTGAACGCAATTTGCAGATTGATGAATCTGCTCTTACTGGAGAATCCATCCCCATTTCGAAACACGTTCACCAGTTTTCAAAAGACACGCTGTTGGCTGATCGAGCCAACATGGTTTTTTCATCTTCGTTAGTGACGGCAGGCCAGGGTTTGGGAGTGGTCGTGGCAGTTGGGGATACGACCGAAATCGGGAAAATCAAAAGGCTGATTGAATCAGCGGATGTCTTAGAAACACCTCTCACGCGAAAAATAAGAAATTTCAGTGGAGTCTTGTTGTGGACCATTCTTGGATTGGCAGGAGTCACATTTTTAGTTGGGTGGCTTCGAGGAGAAGCGGCTTTTGACATGTTTATGGCAGCTGTGGCGTTAGCGGTCGGGGCAATCCCCGAAGCATTACCCGTGGCCATGACGATTATGCTTGCGATTGGAGTGTCACGCATGGCTCGTCGTCATGCCATCGTGAGAAAATTGCCAGCAGTGGAAGTATTAGGCAGTACGACTGTAATTTGTTCTGACAAGACTGGGACGCTCACTCAGAATCAAATGACTGTTCAAGAAGTGTTTGCGGGTCATGACTTATTTTTATTTTCAGGATTAGGGTATGTCCCGATTGGGGGAATTCACTATCAGGGGACGTCTGTTGATTCTGCTTCCTATCCAACGTTGCTTGAATGTTTAAAGGCAGGAATTCTGTGTAATGACTCTCAACTCGTTGAGAAGAATGGCGGTTGGGGAGTAGAAGGTGACCCGACAGAAGGGGCCCTACATACAGCAGCAGCAAAAGTAGGGCTCTCCTTCAGTCTGATTGCCGAACAATTTCCGCGCGTAGATACCATTCCCTTTGAATCACAAGATCAATTGATGGCCACGTTACACGGTAGACCAAATGGTAATGCGAAAGTCATGTATGCCAAAGGCGCAGTGGAACGAATACTTCTTCGTTGCAGCAGAGCATTAAATGCTAGCGGTCAATTGGAGGATGTGGAGACCGAAGCCACTCAGCATGTGGTTCAAGAGATGACCAAAAAAGGCTTGCGCGTACTCGCACTTGCTTCAAAAGCCCTGCCATCTGAACAGTGCTCAATCTCGCATGATGATGTGAGTGATCTTGTTTTTCTAGGGCTACAGGGCATGATGGATCCGCCTAGACCAGAAGCCATTCGAGCTGTGCAGACCTGTCATCGTGCGGGTATTCACGTCAAAATGATTACCGGTGATCACGTGGGTACAGCTGTGGCCATTGCTAAACAGATGAGGTTGGCTCCTTCAGGGAACGGTCTTCGAGTCATGAGTGGCCATGATATTGCCAGGTTAACTGATACTGAACTGATTAATCAGGTAGAACCGGTATCTGTGTTTGCACGTGTTGCGCCCGAACAAAAGCTCAGGTTGGTTGATGCTCTGCAGGCTCAAGGGCACATTGTGGCGATGACTGGAGACGGCGTGAATGATGCCCCGGCCCTGAAGCAGGCTAATATTGGGATTGCGATGGGGCATATGGGAACCGAGGTCGCAAAGGAATCCGCGGATATGGTGCTAACAGACGATAATTTTTCGACTATTGAGGCTGCAGTTGAAGAGGGGCGCGGGGTTTTCGATAATCTTGTGAAATTTGTGACCTGGACGCTTCCCACAAATATTGGTGAGGGTCTGGTCATTATGGTTGCAGTGTTTTCTGGAGTCATGTTACCCATTCTTCCTGTTCAAATCCTTTGGATTAATATGACCACAGCTGTGCTGTTGGGGCTTATGCTTGTCTTCGAACCTAAAGAGCCTGGTTTGATGGCACGTCTGCCTCGCGATCCACAAACCCCTATCTTAACTGGAACGTTGATTTTTCGAATTGGCATGGTTGGGGTCCTCTTATTAGTGGGTTCGTTCGGCTTGTTTCAATGGGAACTCTCGCAGGGGCAATCCCTTGCAGTTGCTCGGACGGCAGCCGTGAATGTGTTTGTGTTTGGTGAATTATTTTATCTCTTTAATTGCCGGTCGCTTGAGTTCTCGATGTGGTACGTCGGATTTTTTTCCAATCGATGGTTATTAGTCGGAGTGACTCTCATGATCGGATTCCAACTTCTGTTTACCTATTGGTCATGGATGAACCAGACTTTCCGCTCTGCCCCGTTGGCTCTGACGGAATGGGGGCTCATTGTTGGTTGGGGACTCATTATTTATAATGTGGTTAGTTTTGAAAAAACACTTCGTTCCTGGATTTCACGCAAAACAAAGGACTCAAGTTATGCGAATCTTACTAGCGGTTGATCAATCGAAAGACTCAAGAATTGTCATACGTTTGCTGCAGAAGGTGAAGTGGCCAGTCGGGTCGACCCTGATCATGATGCATGTCACGACTCTAGGTGACGAGAAGACCACAGCGAATTCAAGTCGATTACCAAAAGATAAATTTGACGATTCTCGGAAACTTCCATTGGCAGTTCATTCAGAACTACACCGGGTGGAAAAACAGCTTGCGTCGGAAACGTTGCAGGTGCAATCGATGGTGGTGAACGGTGTCCCGGGTAAAGCAATATTAAGTGTTATTCAGAAAAAAAAGATTGATATGGTGGTCATTGGCTCTAGAGGGCTTTCTCGAATTTCAGGCCTTCTGCTAGGCAGCGTGAGTGAATGGGTCTTGAATGATGCTTCCTGCTCCGTTCTTATTGGCCGGCCAACTTCTCATAAAGCGAAATCATCGTCGATTCTCAAGGTACTTCTTGCCACTGATGGGTCCGATGATTCCTGGAAGGCCGTGGAATTTCTCAAAGGGGTAGGCCTTCCTGCTGGGTCTACTGTTACGTTGCTTCATGTGGTGAGAAAGCATACGTATGAAACTGAGCAGGTAGTGGATCGTGCCGGAAGGAGCCAGGCGGAATTTTCCAAGTTGGCGAAGGATTTGTGTCGAGACCGAAATGGTGTTGGAGTAAGTCTTTTAAAGGACACACGCACAGCCTTGGATTCCCTTTCTCTTACTATTAAGGAACGGATGGCCTTGGGGCATGAAGCAAAGGAAATATTAAAAGCTGCCCGGCAACAAAAGGTTGATGTCGTGCTCATGGGCTCAAAGGGACTAACGGGGCTGAGGCGGTTGTTGATGGGAAGTGTGGCGCAAACGGTGAGTCAGCATGCGCCTTGCTCGGTCCTGGTTGTACGATCTTCGAAGAAATCGTAAAGAGATAATAGAGGATTCGTGTAGCTTCTTTGTTGCCAATGCTATTTGGTTTATTGAAAACGTCAGATTATTCACGTCTTGAAAATGAATTGACCGTCCAGCGCCACTGTGGAAAAAATCCACACTGCTTTCCTTCGATGCATCTTCATCGTTCCCAAAAAGGGCCAAAATTTTCATAATTTCCTTCAATTTTAAGGCCTGGATTTTGCTATACATCTAGTCGTGTGATGCAATCTGGTTTATGAGAATCGCCATCCAGGTAGTGAAGTGCGGAAATGAAACAGATCAGGATTCATGATGAGGGGGAAGGTGATCGTTGTACCATTATGGTGATAGACGATGATGAAGCCATGCGGGCGTTGTTGGTTGAGGTTCTTCAGGAAAATGGTTGCCAGGTGCTTGAATCTTATGACGGGAAGGGGGCGTTGGCCGCGCTTCAGACTATCACGCCTAGGGTGATCGTCACAGATTTGAAGCTTCCTGATGGCGGGTATGCATATTTACGATTATTGAAAGCTGCGGCCCCACAGAGTTCTATTGTGGTCGTGACGGCTTATGGTGATAGCCAATCGAAGGTCAAGGCGCTGGAATGTGGAGCTCAAGGATATTTTGAAAAACCGCTTCACCTAAAAGATTTGAAAAAATGGATTTCCCAAATGTGTCTGGTGAATCCTTGTGGGAATATGTCGTGAGTCATCGAAAACAACTACGCAGCACAAGAAGGGAGAATCAATACGATGGCCGGATCGTATACGTCACCAAATTCTACGGGGTCTGATGTTCCGCAGATGGTTCACGAACGCCTTGAAGGTTTGAAATTATTAGCGCATCATTTGGATGAGCCAATCGTCATTTTCAATCCTCAGATGGAAATGGTGTACGCCAATCCCTCCGCCGATGAATTGGCTAAAGACTGTCCCTTACTGCCATCTCAATCAACAGGTCCAGCTGATCTGCGTTTTCCCGAACAGTCTCCTTGTGATCCTTGCCCTGGGACCAATCTATTTAAGAGCAGTGATTCACGTCCCATCATTTCATCTCGTCCGGTATCGCTTGAAGTGCCTGTTTTGTGTCCTTTTCCGCGTGCTCTGCCATTGAGTGGTGAGACGGGCACGATGCACTTCGCGATCCTCATGGGGGTACGTGGTAGTGACAGTGTTCTGGCTCTGGCGAAGGCGGAAGAGGCATTCGTTATTCCTGACGAGCAGGCACTACCTGTACATGAGGAGGCCAGTCGAAAAATTATTGGCGAAAGTGAACCAATCCAACAGTTAGTCGAAATGATTCAATTAGTCGCAGCTAGCGAGGCCTCGGTTTTGATTCAGGGAGAAAGTGGGACGGGTAAAGAACTCGTCGCCAAAACCGTCCATGCATTGAGTCGACGACGCGCGCAACCATTTGTCGTCATTGAATGCAGTTCTCTGCCGGAGACACTCTTGGAGAGCGAATTATTTGGGCATGTGCGTGGTGCCTTTACCGGAGCCGTTGCTGATCGAAAGGGGTTATTCGAAGAGGCCGAGGGTGGCACGATATTTTTGGATGAAATTTCTGAAACGACGCCGGCTTTCCAAGCACGCTTGCTCCGTGTGTTGCAAGAATGCGAAGTCAAGCCTGTGGGGAGTAATCAATCCATCAAGGTGAACGTACGTGTGCTTTCAGCTGCCAATCAATCACTGGAACAGATGGTGAAGGCGAAGACGTTTCGGGCAGATTTGTATTACCGGTTAGCCATCCTGCCCTTAACGGTTCCGTCTTTGCGTGAACGGCAAGAAGATATCGTGTTGTTGACGACGCATTTTCTCAAAGAGGCGATTCATCAGCATGGTCGTCCATCGATGACTCTGCATCCTGATGCACAACGTGCGTTGGTCCAACATAGTTGGCCCGGGAATGTTCGGGAATTAGAGAATGTCATTGAGCGTGCTGTTGTGACCAGTCGAACATCAATCATTCAGGTTTCCGATCTTTTTGGGAGTCGGAAAGAAACTCATGCCGATGGAGATTTGAGTACGGTCAGTCAGGCAGCTCGCCGAGAGGCTGAACGAGGTCATATTCTGCAGGCTCTTTCCAGGGCCAAGGGCGATAAAACCCGCGCAGCGCGTCTTCTCAAGATTAGCCGTTCCAGTTTATATAATAAATTACGCACCTACAATATTACGTAACACACAGCATTCCTGCCCTGTATCGCCCCATTTCTTGCTACCAGTTGTCCTATCTCTTGGACATATAAGTTGCTGAAAAAATTCAATATTGATCCGTCCACTCGCTTATGCCCAAGACTGTGGAAATTTGGTCTACGGTCTGCTGATACCAGCCCATTTGGTCATTGGTTTTTGAAGGGCTCAGGCCTTACGAATTCAGCGTTGTTGTGAAAAAAATTATTCATGGCATTGTTGTTGCTGATTTTCATCATTGCCGAATGAGGCTAAGAGAATTGCACCATCCTCCGTAGTGCTAACCGTGATAGCAACCTCTCGTGGGAAGGCGGAGAGAATATTGCTGACCTCTCACACCTATGTAAATGCATTTCAACTAATAAGTGGTAGTTGCTCATCCCTTGCAACGATGAGTGCGCGGCGCACTACTTCGTTGTCGAGACACGCTCGGACTTTGTCTATGCCGTATGTGTGTGAATGGCTTGCTCTAAGGTGACGACTTGAAAAGCACATTCATGGCGAAATAGGGCTACTAAATTTAAATGAAAGCCTTTCATATTAGAAATCATTTTATCAGTCATTGGATATTTGTACTTATTGTATGGAGGTAGCGGATGAACAGAAGTCGAGCATTTGTGCTAAGTCGTGTCTGCGGATTGATGGTGTGTGCGCTGTTTTGGTCACTCGTGGGAGCGAGTACTGCTCAAGCCGCAACGGTTGAAGAACGTTTAGAACGCCTGGAGCAAAAAACGCTTTCTTCATCTCCCGGAGCAGAACAAGAAACTGGGAACATGGTCTTCTTTCGTGGCGGCTGGGCCTACTTGACGAATGATCGCTCGAATGAGGTCTTTACCGATGTGTTTGGGGCCAGCGGAAACACCAACCATAATAATTCAGGCTACTATGTTGGGGCTGGTTTGGACTTGGTTCTCTCCAGAGATTCCTGGGGAATGATGTCTGGAGCCTGGGTTTTAGGAGAAATTGGAGTTGAGTTTAAACGTTGGAAATCGGAAAAAGTCGCGCAGGCCGTTCCCACAACTTGCGCGGTGGCCGGGGTAGGGACCTGCACCACAGAATTTAAGAAAAAAGTTCAATTGACCATGCTGACTGTGAATGTGGCACCGAAAATCATGTTTATGGAAGGTAGCCGCATCCGCCCTTGGATCATTCCTGTCGGATTAGATTTCCATGTGATCAGCCCTCCGTCTAACGACACGACTGTCTTGGATTATGGGGTGCAGTTTGCCGTTGGAGCTCAAGTCCGGGTGTGGAAGGCGCTTCATCTTGGTGTGGATGGACGTTTCCATTTAGCCGCGGGACAAACAGATACAACGAATAATTTTGGTACCGCTGGTGCCTATTTTGGCATCGCATTCTGAGTACTACCGTTCGATGGAAAGCTGAAGAATGTTTACTTTTTGAAAGTGATGAGTCTAGAGAGAGGCATATGCGAATACATGGTCAAAGCTTTAGAGGCAAGTGCGCGGCTGAAAATTTCCCTAACTCCCAGTCATGTTTGCCCCGAATCGCCCCACTTCTTGTTGTGGTGTGTGTAATTTTTTGGACGCACAAGTAACTGAAATATTTACTATTTATAAGTGGCCATCAGTCGATGACTAATACTTTGGAAATTTTGCCCTTGTCCTATCCTGTTTTTTTACATTTCATTTTGATGTCTTCGCCATTCCAGTATTGCTTGTTATTGCTTTGTGCAACAGGTGCTGCATTTTGGCGCGGTTGTTGCTTTTTAAATCATTGCCGACATTGGGCGGGCTGTGAAGGACCGGCCTCCGGAATGCCCAACCTCCTGAAACTTTAAGAGGCTACCTAATGTCGGCATTTATTCTTGATAGAAATGAAACATGGGGCCGATGACAATGTTGCAGAACAGTAGGACAAGCCTTGGATTAGTAAATAGACATATTCAATTTACGTTTCAATTTTTTATTCACCATACGTCTTAGGTAAAGGAGGCCGGAGTATGTTTCACGGCAAGCCGACGTTATTGACAGTCTCGGCGTTTTTGGCGCTGTTTGGGGGGGCGGCATTATGTGGCGCTCCACCCGTTATGAGTGCTGAGGAAGCTGCTACTCAACATGTGCAACACGTGGGGATGACTTCCAAGTCACCCGGGTGGGCGGAAGAGCTGAAAGGGCAGACGATCATTGAAGATGCAATGGAGGGGCGTGCCGAACGAGCGGCACTTGTTGAGCTGCAACATCAACGGATGATGCAGCAAATGGAAAAGGATATGGACCAGAGGGGTTCGGAGACTGGCGCGTTCAATTCCATGTCGATGATTCATCAATATGGTGGTGGACCTGAAAATGGCTTGCTGGCGAGTAATTCCAATGTGGAACCCGTTTCGATGAAAGGTGGCCTGTGTCCTAAGACGGCACCAGTTCGGAATTATGATATTTCTGCTGTCAATGTTGAGATTAGCTTGAATCAGTGGCTGGATTATTATCCAGGGTATATGTATGCCTTGACCGAGAATATGGACAAGATTCGAGCAGAGGAAGCGAAAAATGCGGCCGCTCGAGAGAAGGAGGGGCATGCCGATCCGGGTGGTGTGAATAATGGCATCCAAGATCAATGGATTCAACCGTTGGTCATTCGTGGCAATCAAGGCGATTGCGTCAAGATTACGCTTCGCAACAAATTAGAGTTTGGGGAAGAAGTGAGTTTGCATATCAATGGCTCGGATATGGTCATGAGCAAGACGGGCCAACCCGCAACGACCACCAATCCTGATTCAATTGCTGTAGGTGTTAGTGACGATGATGATGAGGCACCTGCCGGATCTCCTGTCATTGAAATGGAATGGTATATCCATCCAGATACGCAAGAAGGAGGCCGACAATTTCATACGTTCGCCAATGATCGAGAATTAACGGTCATGGGGATGTTTGGGGTGTTTGTCGTGGAACCTCGGGGATCAAATTACTATGAACCGTTAGGCACCGGAGCCGCCACAGAAGCGAGCAGTGGATGGCAGGTGATGATTGATAATGGGGATGGCCCGGACTTTCGAGAGTTTGTCCTCATCTATCATGAAGTAGGGGATGAAGCATTCCGTCCGGTCAACAAACACGGGGACTTTTTGCCTCAGCGCGATCCTCTAACTGATGCGTATCGTCCAGGTGCCCGGGCGCTCAACTATCGTAGTGAGCCGTTCGGTATCAACAACATGCATGTGCAACATGAATATTTTGGATTTGAAGATGAGTCGATGGCCTATAGTTCCTATACGTTTGGGGACGCGGCTCCAACGATTCCTCGCAGCTATTTAGGCGATCCAGCCAAGTTCCGGATTGTGCATGGTGGATCCGAAGTCTTCCATTCCCATCATCCGCATGGTGGTTCTATTCGGTGGCAACGGAGTCCACGCGCGACTCAAATGCCTGTGTGGAATACAGGTCAAACCGGGCCGGTGAAATATCCTGTAATCCGGACCAAGTCTGACCGGGTGGATGTAGAAGTCATCGGGCCATCGGAAGCTTTAGATTTAGAAACAGAATGTGGATCAGGCTTGTGCCAATGGTTAGCGGGAGATTTTCTCTTCCATTGCCATGTCGCACATCATTACGTCGCAGGGATGTGGGGGTACTGGCGTGTGTATAACACGATGCAGGTGCCTGGCATGCAAAATGATGTGATGCCCCCCCTGCGGGAGTTGCCGGATCGCTTAGATCGTATTCACAAGCCGGTCTCCTCTGATCAGTTAGTGGGCAAAACAGTCAATTGGTTTGGCAAGCAATTTAAAATTGTCGGTGAAGGCAAGAGCAATTGGAAGGCAGAGCCAGCCGTCGTCAATATCAAAGACTGGGTAGAAATGCAGCTGAGTAATCAAGGGAAGCCTGGTCATAAAGATGATCAGATGGGTCAGATGAAAGCCTATGATGCGACCGTGATTGATTGGGTCTGGGACGGCGCAAAGGCCATGAGTGAGAAAGAACCGACGATTGGGGAAAATCCCAAATACAAGCCAGAGTGGCAAGGGTATACGCCGGGTGAGCGACGGGCCATTCGGTTTGAACCTTCAACTGGAAAAGTGGCGTGGCCATGGTTGACGCCGCATTTTGGAAAGCGGGTTCCATTCTCTAATGATCATAATCCTGCTCCATGGTTGGAAATGGTCCGCTTAAAT
>JAJDBQ010000240.1 GCA_029261255.1 Nitrospirales bacterium | reverse complement strand
GTTTGCATGTCTTGGCGTACAACTTCAAACGGGTGCTGGCGATTCTCGGCGTGACGCCGCTCCTCAACGCGATCCAAGCGTGAGTGGTGGCCTCCTGCACGCAACAATAGGCGCATCAGTGCCCCCGGTGACGCAACAGGTTGGCTCCGGGTAACACAAAAACGGAAATGCTAGGCAACACGAAGACCAGCAAACGAAGAAGAGATCTGCTGACATACCTACTGTGTCGCGGTGCAATGATTGGGGAAGGGAGTTATTACACAGCCTGGGCCGACTGCCGACGGTTTCGAAAGTGTAATTCAGGTCACACGAATGTCCGCTATAGAGAAAGATGATGTGTTCGATCAAGCCACGTCACACTTCCTCTTCACAGTGTCCATGACAGTGTTTTTGCTGATACCCAGATTTACAGGGGGGCAGGATACTTTCTAATAATATAGCTATGGCCTAGAAATGCAATAACAAAAGGTGGCCTTCGCAGAGTTTCTTTAGCAAGTGTTGTCCTATGTCACGAAGAACGAACTTGACCCCTTGTCCAGCAGCCAGCCCGGGCTTGGACTGACTCTCTCACAATTCGAATAAGCATGTTTTCGACGCAAGATTTCCACAACGTCATGATGAGTTTTGGTTATTCCTGGCTTTCATCGGCGGCATGATTTGATCGCATGGCTTTTCAGCTCATCTGCCTAAGGGGCGCCAGTAAATGGCTAACAGTAAAGATGATGTCCAAAATTGCTAAATATAGATAATTGAGATAATGTAAAAGAAATACGAAAGGAGAGCATAGAATGAATGTAAGTTTCACAGAAAAGCAGGAAGGCTACATTGCGGCGCAACTTGAATCTGGGGACTACCAAAATGCCAGTGAAGTGGTGCGAGATGCTCTGCGATTACATGAAGTCTATCGCCATCGAGTGATTGAGGAACTTCGTGCTGAGATTGCGAAGGGCTGGGGGGGGGAAGTGAGCTCTCGAAAGGTACAGGATATTATCAAGTCAAAGGTACGTGGAAGAAAATCTTCCTGAATGGCCAAACCCAAGAAATGGTATGAACTGTCCCCAGAGGCTGACCAAGATCTTGAAGAAATTTTCGATTACACGGATCGTGAATTTGGCATTGATCAAGCTGTCGAGTATCTTTCAGGTTTTGACCGCCTTTTTGTCAAGCTTGTTAATAATCCAGAAATAGGCAGAGCGCGCGATGAAATTCGCAAAGGGCTCAGAAGTTTGTTAACGGAGAAGCATGTCGTCTTCTACAGAATTCTTGGCAACCGTATTCGCATCGTGAGAATTCTTCATAGCAGTCGTGATGTACGAACCTTTCTAACTTAAGCAGTTCTGGATCACGGGCACAAGGTCCTCACCTTCTGGTTTTCTTAAACTTGCAACAACAAACTTGACCCATACACAATACCTCAGCAGCCAGCCTGGGCTTGGTCTTACACTTAGATAAATGATCTGTATGCTCCAGTCCTGTGAAAAACAGACACAACCTGTATTCTCAGGCCATTAAAAGCAAAGGCTGGGAAATCATTGGGAATGAAGCTCTTCGACAAGGTGTTTGGGAAAGATTTTATCGATTCTGTTCCTCTTCGTGCGGGTGTTTACGAATTCAAAGTTGAAGAGCAAACAATCTATGTTGGTAAAGCGAAGAACTTACGCGATCGAATCCGCCAGTACAGAAATCCCACTCGGAAAAAGAAACATAGAAAAATGTGCGAGATCGTTCGAAGTGCCACAGCATTGACGTTCCATGTCCTGGAATCTGAAAAAGAGGCGTTGTTATTAGAAAACCAACTTATTCAAGAGCTCAAACCTCAATTTAATGTCTCTGGGGCCTTTTCATTCCTGTATCCAGCGCTTGGGCTAGGATTTGAGAACGGCGTCGTCTATCTGTCCTATTCAACAGATCCAGAGGCATTCGACCATACGATATTTACGATGTACGGTGTCTACCGTTCTCGTGGACTGACGAAGGATGCCTATTATTCATTAGTGCGGATATTGAGTTTTCTGGGCCATCGTGAGCCTCCCCACCGCGTGAAACAAATCGCACCCATCAAATTCACACTTGTTTCTGGATTTCGGCAGGTACAGGCTGACCTGGCTGTTGGGCTTTCTGATTTTCTCAATGGAAAGAATCGAAATTTTCTCCGAGTCATTATTGATGCATTGTTAGAAAAGACGAGTGCTCGGAGTGAGGCGGAGAAGATTCAAGAAGCAGTCAATACGTTGGTGGTATTCTTTCGCGAAGAAGCGAATCGACTAAAGAAGGCCAAAAAGAAGGCAGGCTATGAACGTGAGTTTCTCAGTCAGAAAGAGAGGGATCGAATCTTTATCCTGGCACGTTTTACTGATTAATGTTCTGAACAGCCTGGATTTTTACGAGACCTGAAAAGTCGTCGAGATCAGCAAGGGGATAATTTTGTTATTCGATTTGTGAAAGCAAAATCCTGTCTGGATTCATGAGGTACAGATAGTCTGAGCTGGCCATCTATAAGTAGCGATCACCTGAATACATCAGATGAGCGTTCGAATAAGGGTAGGTCAGACGTAGTATGGCTATGGGCCTAGTATCCGAAATTCTCTTCATCGAAGTAATCGCCGACTTGATTCTTTAAACGGTCTGATTTTTACCAAAATTTGAATTCATTCGTCTATTGATTATGCTGAATTGTTGGACATCGTTAGGGAAAGGGGTCGTGCTCGTCACTATCTTGACTGGTTGTGATGCTGTCACAGATTTAATAGCCAAGCAATTTTTTCTGCCTAACGAAAATATTCGATCGGCCATGTATGAAGTCACGACAGAACGTCGTGTGGCGATGGAAACAAGAGACGATGTGACCCTTCGTGCGGATGTGCATCATCCGAATGGAATAGAGGCAACGCCTACGATCCTTGTGCGTATTCCCTTTTCCCTAACTTTCACGAATCGAATGCGGTCGGATGTGATAGGACGATATTGGGCGAGTCGGGGGTATACCGTCGTGATCCAGGGGACTCGAGGTCGGTATGAATCGGAAGGCAGATTTTATCCGTTGAGGTATGAACGAGAGGATGGCCTCGATACCCTGCAATGGTTGGTGGGGCAGCCTTGGTATAATGGCCGTTTGGCCATGTGGGGTGGATCGTCTTTTGGCCATACGCAGTGGGCGATTGCC
The DNA here is from genome assembly GCA_029261255.1 of Nitrospirales bacterium. Lineage (GTDB taxonomy): Bacteria > Nitrospirota > Nitrospiria > Nitrospirales > UBA8639 > Nitrospira_E. The sequence continues at coordinate 20,336 of JAJDBQ010000240.1, read as the reverse complement.
GACCAACACAATCCAGGGCCAGATGCGTACTTTGTACAGATTGCCAGCACGAATTTTCGAGACATGTTCTATCCTGGACAAGCATTTTCCTTGGAAAGTGCGGTGTATTGGACGATTCGTAGCCGCGGCGATGAAGATCGAGAAGTGTCAATGGCTGATTTGGAGAAAGGGGTTAATACCTTACCTATCCTAGAGGCAGATGATGTGGCAATTGGAAATACGGATTTTTATGACGATTGGTTGATGCACAAAGATGATGAAACCTATTGGAATAATATCGATGGAACACATCGCGCCGAATCTTTGCAAGCGCCTATGCTCTTGATGGGGGGATGGTACGATCCATTTTTGCCCTCTCAACTTGAAGACTTTCAACGGATTACTCAGAAAGCCAAGGCAGAAGTTGCCGCTCAGTCAAAATTGATTATTGGCCCGTGGGGGCATGCCAATGAGGTTCAAGTCCCAGGCATGACTGATTCTGTGCCGTATCGTCGGGGGAGTTTGGCGCCTAGCGTGCCTTGGTTCGATTACCATTTGGGACTCAGCGATGTGGCCTCTCCTCCTGCACCGGTGACGCTCTTTGTCATGGGAGAGAACATTTGGCGAGAAGAGCAAGAATGGCCTTTGGCCAGAGCACAGAATACTTCGTTGTTTTTTCATAGCCATGGGAAAGCAAATACATCGATGGGTGATGGATGGCTTGATTGGCAGCCACCCACGAAATCCGAACCTTCAGATACCTATGTGTATGATCCGTTGGATCCGGTCCCAACTGCCGGCGGCCCCATGCTAGGTGATCGATCGGGCATCGCCCTGCAGAATAAGATTGAAGCTCGACCAGATGTGTTGGTGTATACCACCGTTCCTATGGACGAACCCGTTGAGGTAACAGGCCCTGTGCGGGGAGATCTGTTTATCACCACAGATGCACCGTCGACTGATTTCACCGTAAAGTTGGTGGACGTCCATCTAGACGGATCTGTCTATAATGTTTGCGATGGTATCGTCAGGCAGGCGTATGATCAGACAAATCAGAAAGCTACGATGCCGGTTAAAATAACGATTGATTTGTGGCCCACGAGCCATGTGTTTCTGGCTGGCCACCGGATTCGAGTAGAAATCTCCAGTAGTAATTTCCCTCGGTTTGCTCGAAATCTCAACACAGGTGAACCCTTTGCCACAGCTACTCGGACACAGCCTGCTACGCAGTTAATCCACCATACAGATCTATTTCCCTCACGAATATTGTTGCCTATCATTCCCCGGTAGGTTCTCTCTCGAACTCTTAAAAAACAGGCGTGCCCAACAAAATATCAGTACGTTTGGGGAGGGGGGTGCTTAACAATAGGCATGGCCATTAGTCGATTCACGAATATTCAGAGACGAAAAAAGACAGATTGGTCCTCTTGTGCCTACCTCAACCTTGACCTAGCTCCACGGTAAGGAACCTTCTATACACAGGAGGAGCTAGAGTATTTTTGGATCTTAGCCTTTTTCGTTGACCAAGGAACGCGCAACTTGAAACGCTTTCTCCATGTCGGGCATGTGAGCTAAGTTAGGTGTCACTTGGAGATGTCGGATGACATTGTTCCCGTCCACGACGAGGACGGTTCGGGCTAAGACATGCGGACCTTCTAGCAGGAGCCCATGGGTTTTGCCAAATTCCCCACCACGAAAATCAGATAAAAATTTCACGTTCTTGATATCCGCACCCTTCGCAAAGCGATCTTGTGCGAATGGGGTATCCACACTGATGGTGATGAGTTCGACTTGTTGATCTAACCCCTGATTTTTCTCACTCAGATAATGCGTCTGTTGTTCACAGACAGGGGTATCAAGCGAAGGCACGACATTGATGAGCCGAACGGATCCACCGGTGTCGGTGACATCGATGAGAGATAAGTCCCCTTGAGCGACGTTGACGGATCGCAGTGTGTCCCCAACCTGAATGGATTTACCACTCAATGGTAAAGGATTGCCTTTGAATTGAATGGCTGAGCCTTCACCTGTACGAGCAGAGGTCGTGTCCATCTCAATATTTGTATAGCTAAACCCTTGTTCGGAATGACGACCTCCCCCTGCACAACTGGCCAAGACCGTTGCCGTACAAAGGAACATGATCCACATAAGCGATTTGTTGAGCATAGGGAGTCTCCTAATTTGTGCAAGGGAAGATAAAAACTGTTTCAATGACTTGCTGTACTGCGTCTTTCAAGTCTTTAAAGTAAAGAATAGCTATTCTTCGGTCAAGACAAGACGTTCTTCTGATTCTGATGGAGGCTTTCGAATTAATCGTCTACCATGCCGAATCATCGAATTTGCGGGAAATGGAAGCTATTTCCTTACGGCTGAACGCGGCCGTTGCAAAAAAGGCAAATAGAGCTGTCTAAGCCAGGATCGCAGTATCAGAGGCCAGGTCTCATCTGATGTTCGGAGCTGTACTTGTCGGTCTTCCTGTTGTCTGCCGCACTTCGAAGATATGGGAGAATTCTCTATGTGTTAACACCAGAATTGATCCGTCATTCAATCAGAGAAAGCCCGTGCAGTTTGGAGGGTTCTTTGAATGTTGCTGTTCTGTAAAGTTGCCGTGCCTTTAGTAGAGTCGGCGAATCGAGTTGCCACTATTTCTGTTTGGAGTCTGTTTATTCTATCTTGCTAATTGGAGAATGATCATGAAGCGGTATCAATTGCTCATTGGGTTCATCATCACCATCTTGTTCATGGGCTCTGCCCTGCCGGCAATCTCGGCTGAGGGTCTCATCACGAGCCTAAGCGTCTATTCCGTCGATACCACGATGGATAGGTTTGAAGCCGCCGTGGAGAAGCGTGGCTTGAAAGTCTTTGCACGGCTCGATCATGCTGCCGCAGCCAAATCGGTTGATCTGGCGATGCCACGCGCCACAGTCATCGTGTTTGGCAATCCACGTTTGGGCACGCCAAACTTCATCAAGACTCCTACTCTCGCCATTGATCTTCCATTGAAGGCAATGGTCTGGGAGGATGGGAAGGGACAGGTATTTCTAAGCTACAATTCAGCAGAATACTTATATCGCACCATCTATGTGCGACATGGAATCCCATACAACAAGAAAGCCGTCGCGCCTTTCGAAAATGCCTTGAAAGCCATATCTGATGAGGCGTTGAGTGCGGGGTAAATTTGTTATTAGGAGTTTTCCTTGTCGGTCTTCCTGTCCTCTGTCGATAATCGAGGGTCTGGGCGAATTCTCTATTAGTTGCAAATAAACTTGCCCTGTATTATTCGTGGATAGGTTGGTTCGGGCTGAAGCGGGGCGGGAACTCCCTCTCCAGAATTTGGATTGGGATCGTGTTCTTCCCATACTCCGAGAGAGTGATCCATCACTCAACGTGATGAAAAGACAAAAAAAGAACCCCTGATGTGATCAGGGGCCCCTCAAAAGAAATCTGTCAATGCTTAACTTCGAGTTGTTGACTCTTTTTCCATCGCCAGGCAAGCAAGCCAGCGAGTCCCGACCCAAAGAGCAGCATCGTCGACGGTTCGGGGACTGGACTGTTGACAGGGGAACTGCTTGGGCGACCACCCGAGACAGCTCCTGTCGCATTTACTTCAATCAGAGCGAGGGCGGTGGTACTATCTCGCCCAAAGGTCACTCTTGGGCTCCCCCTGACTTCGCAAGTAACGAAGTTCGGGCTATTGATCGTAAAAAGAAGGCAGAGTTCGTTGGTGGTTGGGAGGGCGATTCTGTTGGTCGAAAATTCGATGGACAAATTCTTGTTGTTATCAACGTTCCATCCGATTCGGTTCAAGTCATTGAGCCCAAGGCTAAAGGTGTGGATGACCCCGCCATTGTTGGACTGATCAGCTATGCCAGTAAAGGAGAAGGCCTACACGTCACTGCGGTCGGTGCCGGATAACGACGCGAAGGTGATTTGTCCACTGCCGCTTAGCTCTGAACCGGTTATCTCTAGATCATGAATAAGGCCGGCCTGAGCTGTGGTTGATGCACCTACCAGCACCGCGGCCGCGAATAGTGTGATGATCATTCGTGTCACCTGGGGTGAGAAATTTCTCATGGCTGAAGCCTCCTTAGAGTACGAGTCAAATCTGTTGTTAGAAATTTCACTTGTCAGTCTTCTGTCGTTTGTCGCCATTCACGGATCTGGGTGAATTCTCTATGCGTTCAAAATAAAATCGATCCGTAGTTAGTTCTAATTTTCTACCGCGTGATAACTTTTTCTTATCTTCAAGAGAAGATACGACGACGATATAGTCAATGGCGCGAATGTTTTCCTTAGAAGCATTCCATTTGCTAATCTAAACCGAACCTACCATCTGGAGTCTCAAGCGATTCAATCTGGGTCTGGCTTTCAGAAAGGATAGCGATTCTGTTGATTCCAAAGCCTTGAGCCTTGGCTTGTCTCTATTTCCCGTCAGATATTGATCAAGTACCTGGCGCACCTGACACCTGGCTCGCTGGAGAATGACACGCCTCTTATTATCACTGATCTCCAACATTTTGCAGATATCAGCGCCGGCACTTCCCTCGACATCGGTTAACGTAATCACCTGTTGCTGAATCAGTGGAAGCGTCTGTATGGCCTTTGCAATCACTGTCCGCAATCCATTGGAGAGTCGTTGTTTCTCGGGAGTGATGTGAGCACGATCTCGTGAATTCATCGCCCATTGGCTGTCTTTGATCCTTGATCTAAAGTCGTCTTCAGGATTCTCTGACGGTGTTTCTTCCTCGATTCCCTGATTGCCAATATCAGTAAACACTACAGAACACTTTTTCTGGATCCCTCTCGTTTTGGCATGACTAATCAGGATACGGAACAGCCACGTCTTGAATGATGACCGTCCTTCAAACCGACCGATCCCCTGCAGCACACCCATCCATGTTTCCTGCACTACCTCTTCAGCCACAGCTCGGTTTGGGGTAAAGGCCATGGCTAATCGCAACAGAGAGGAATAATATCGATCAATCAGCATGCTGAATGCTTTTTCATCACCATTCCATAGGGATTGAACAAGGTCCAACTCTTGGTCGGCCAATCTCAATTCATCGACTGCAGTTTGTGATTGACGGGAATCGTTCATCACGATCGATTCCTTTGAACGAATTCTTCCCACTCTCTTTCGATTTACAATCGGCACTGCTAACTGGTTCATTTCACCTCCGATCTGCTCTGAAATTTTTTACCATTCAGTTCGGCATGAAGGAGCATAATTCTCTGCTGCTAGCGCTAGCGGCTGTCTGAGTACAGGTCGAATCTGTTGTGAGGAATTGTACTCGTCGGTCTTCCGTCGTTTTTCGCAATTCGAAGATCTGGAGAATGCTCTATGAGTTGCAAAACAGAATTCTCCCTACTTTTCAGTGTTCCGGTGGTGGCGATGGACGGAAGGAGGATTATTCCCCAACTTGAGTCCCCTCACGTCGTCGATGGTGCCACCGCCAGCCGGCGAGGCCGAATAGGCCGGTGCCTAGTAATAGGATCGAGGCGGGTTCGGGGACTTGAGGTGGTGTTGGCACGAACTCACCAAAAATGGCTCGTCCCCTCTCACCAAGTATAGCTGCGTACGTGAAGTTATCTGGGATGTTAGAGACGACCAGGACTAAATCCAGTCCCGAAGGTTCCCTCGCATCAATCCTGCAGCGCATGTTCATGCATGATATTTCGGAAAGAATGTCAGTACTCGAATTGAATTGTACTGAGCCACTGACTGCGCCACTGAAATCTAAGTTGTAGTCGATTATATCGTTGGGTGTACCGCCTAAGGGCAGCAATAGTTGAAAATCACCTATCACATTGGCATCGTTTAGTGTAAACGATGTGCTCATCGCCGCCGAAGCTGGATGCGTATGGAGCAATGCTGAAGCCGTGAGTGTGAGGATTGTGACCATGAAATGGCTCTGAAACGAGAACATGAATCTAAACATCAGTGCAGTACCTCCTTATAATGAGTAACCCTACTAACCCGCTCTTTATCAACGACATCACCGATGGTGCCGGGACGGCGGGGGCGAACACATCCCTGGAATGTACAGACCTGGCGGTGATTTCTGGGGTGAACTGAAAGGCGGGTGTCTGAATAAATACCGTAAGCAACGTTCATTAGGAGTCAAATCTGTTTTTATATAGTACTTTTCAAATCTGTTGTTATAAATTTCACTTGTGCGTCTTCTGTCGCCATTCGAGGATCTTGGATAATGCTTTATGAGTTAACAACAGCATTGATCCGTCATCTTAAGAATACATTCAACTCTATGCCGCCACACGAAATTTGATCCTTAATTTTTTCGAAAGGATCTCCTCTCTTGCGGACTATGATCACCGTCAGTTGAATGAGACGACGTTTCAGGATCCACCAATATTGTTCTCCCACCCATAGGGGAGGGCGGTCTCCAAAGACGCCGATCCGTTGTGTTCGTGAATGCATGATTTGATTTCCTTTCCTTCTCAGCTTGAAGCAGAGTCAGAAACCAAGACGTTACCAGCGGATGGCAGACTGTTTGGCCATCCGCCAGTCATTCGTGAGCACAAACCCTTTATCGAGCCACCAGCCCCGTCACGCTTCCTGGGATAGGCAGCGTTCCTCTCGGAGCAATCGCCCCTGTGCGATTGACGAAGAATGCACGGATCTGACTCGCTCCGTTATTGAGTGTGACTAAGAATTGATTGTTTTGAGTCAGCACCGCATCACGTACTCCCGCGCCCGTTGTAATCGGCGTATCTTGGTTTGCCGGAAAGAAGTATTCCAACGTGCCATCAAAATTGATGCGATAGAGTGAGACGGTGCCATCTACAGTATTCGTGGCATATCCAATGGTTTGATCGCTGGATAACACCGTCCAACACGTTGCCGAGCCTTGATCAATCGAATCAACTCTTCCTGACACTTCGCCGGTTTCACGATCCACGCGGTAGGACACGGTCATGCCCGGCCCGCCGTTATTGGCTTCGGTGATATTCACGAAGTCCCGGTCGCCAAAGGAAAACCCGAACGGCGTCGGAATAAACGACGGACGTTTTTCGGGCTTTCGTACTGGACGACCATTCCGCCGCATCACATACGTCGTTAATGTATTCGTGGCTTTTTCCGTGATGAGCAACACCGTGCCTGACTTGTTAAAGCCAATTTGAGCAGGCGAGGTGAGTTGAGTTCGATCGATGATGCGTGTGGAATTATAAATCGGGATCAACAGCCCACCCCCTGTAAATCGAAACCCACTGATGTTGTCATACCGCATACGCCGAGGATCTTCTTCTTTTCCGCTTCCCTCATTTAAGACGTAGACCAATGTGCCGAATACGGTGACGCTCAGGGGACGAAATCCTCCCGAGGGCAGTTTATTGACGAACTGTAACCCTGTGGGTTGCAACCGAAAGCTGGTGATTTCTCCACTACCAGGACTCACCACAAACATCCATCGATCACTGGCATCCGTCGTTAAGGCCCCTTGATTCCCAAGCGGGGCACCCGTTCCCGTGCCTCCGGTCGAGAATCGGCCTAATTCTTTGAGGTTTCCTCGGCTATCAATGTCAAACGCAATGACATCGTTGCCACTGACCTCATTGCTTGCTGTGTACACAATCGCCTGGGCCATTCCACTCAATCCGAGTATGGTCATGAGCACGGCTGTACCCATGAGATGTTTGACGTGTCGTGAAAGCATAGTCATGGTCATTCTCCAAATTTGAAAGTGGGTAATGAATTTTCGAAACGAAAATTTGATCAAGCAATCGTCGCCGTTCGTGAGAAAAAACCTCCTTGTTTTTTGCCTAGGCAGAACGGGTTTAAAGGTTTGCATCATGCTGGTTGCTCTTTTTTGATCAGGCCGTTTCTTGGGCAGGTTGGGGTGCGGCCTTCTTCCATCGTGTGATCCCAGCGAGTATCAGCAGGCCCGTGCCAAACAGCAGGACTGTTGATGGCTCTGGGACGGCAGCGGGATTGGCTGGAGTGACCGTCGTGATATCGTCGACGTTAAACCCTAAGGATGTGTCCTGCTGATTCCCGAAGCTAATCAGTTGCGCAGAGTTAAAGGCTTGATCGCTGATCAGTCCTAAAAAGAAGACTTCGCCTCCATCGGAGAGGGTTTGCTCTGGTCTTCCAACATTGAACACGCTGCCTCCCCCTCCTGTGAGTAAAAAATCATTGGGCAGGGTCGCCCCAGGACCGGCGATAATCGATAGCCCTAAAGCTTGGAACGAGACACTGAAATCTAGGGTCAATTCATCACCGAACAGGAATTCATGAGAAAACCCGTCGTCCACTCCTAAGAAATTGAGGGGTGAGGTGGTCAAAAATTCAGCCGAGACAATCAATCCGGACCGTCCGAGCACATTGTCAACATTGCTTGAGAAGGTAATGCCTTGGAACGGGATCCCGTCCGGTATTGGGGTGTCTGCATTCACATTGTCGAAATTGATGACCGCTGAAGGACCAGGGAGTGCGGCCTGAAAGGCCGTGCTATCCGTAAACCCTAATGTCACCGCTTGAACGCTAGCGCTAGGGAAGAGCAAAGCGAGCCCAATCATGGTGACCAGTACTTGTCTCCCCAGTATCTTGTGAAGGCTAGGCATTCTTGGGGCTTGCAATCGTCGTCTAACCAAGCACGATTGAGGCAGGGTGGCTCTATCAGTTCGCATATCTATGCGACGCGTCATGACGACCTCCTTGATTGATGAGAGAACGTGGATAAGAGGAGATGGGTAACTCCAAGAGAACGATTAGCATCACTGGCGCTGCTTATGGATAGGGGGCACTTCCAGGAAGGGGCTAGAAAGATGGGATAAAATGGATGTTTACTTACCGGTAAGTAATTCATTGTGCCGATAATTAACTTATCGGTAAGTTTTTGTCAAGTAATTATGAAATACTTTCAGTTCTATTAAATTTTATTATTTTAGTATTCAGGGTAATTATGGGACTATGCACAACATGTTGTTGTGTTAATTTTAGTATACCCTTATATTTTGCATATAAATTTTAATTATGGTATTAGCTATTTAATTACTGGTAAGTAACTTAAAAGTGAACTTTTCATGCAACTATGTATGGAATTCACAGAATGGCAAAAGATCTCTTAGCGCGGGTGGGGGAACAATAAAGAACACGCTCTCGAGTGAATGTTCTTCAGCGTGGGCAAAGGCCTCACAACCACCTTCATCTGCATGGCGTGAATTAAAGGGCTCTCTGCAAAGGGAAGGATTATGGTGCGATGGCTTCGAAGCTGAGAGAGAAACTTGTCGATACGGCACTCAAACTCTTCTACGACCAGGGATTCCATGTCGTCAGTGTCGATTCAATATTGGCGGAAGCTGGTATATCGAAGCCAACGCTCTATAAATATTTTCGATCCAAGAACGAACTGATTCTGGCTGCTCTTCGTCGACGAGATGAGCAGTCTCGGAATTGGCTGATGCGTGAGATGGAACGTCGCGGGACAACAACCCGCGAACAGCTCCTCGCACTGTTCGATACCTTAGGCGAGTTTTTTCTGACTGAAGAGTTCCGCGGCTGCATGTTTATTAATGCGACTGTGGAGTTTCCTCATTTGGACGATCCCATTCATGAAGCTGCGGCGGAGCACAAGCGGATTTTCGGTCGACACATTGCAGAACTCGTTGATAAACTCGATGTGCTTGTTCCGGAAGAACTGACAGAGCAACTGCTTATATTAATGGAAGGTGCGGTTATCACTGCGCACGTCAGTCAACCAAAAACAGTAGCTCAGCAGGCCAGACGATCTGCCGAGATCTTGATTGACCACGCCTTGAAGACAAAGCAAGAACAGCTCTCATCCGAAGAATCATAATCCTTGAATTAACCTCCACACATTACCAATGCCTACCGACTCATTAGACCCAGCATTGACGACGAAAGAACGTCTGGTTGAATCTGCGCTCCAATTGTTCTATGAGCGAGGATTTCATGCAACCGGCATTGATATGATTTTGACTAAGGCCAAGGCCTCCAAGCCCACTCTGTACAAATACTTTGACTCAAAAGATGAACTGATTCTCGCCGTACTCCGCCGTCGTGATGAGTCTGTCCGACAGTGGTTCATTTCAGGAATGGAAGAGCGAGCAACCGCACCCGCAGAGCGTATCTTGGCCTTGTTCGATGTGCTAGCAGAATGGTTTGAAGCCCCAGACTTTCAGGGGTGTATGTTTATCAACGCTACGGCTGAATATGCCCAACACGATCATCCGGTTCACCAAGCCTCGGCTGAGCACAAACGCGCCTTTGGTCAATACATGCTCACGCTCGCCAAAGGTGTGGGTGTCGCCAACCCGGAAGAACTCACGGCTCAAGTTTTACTGGTCATGGAAGGTGCTATTGCAACAGCCCATGTCACAGGACCTGAACTCGTCGCCCAGCATGCACGTAAAACTGTCGAAATGATTCTTTCTCAATCCACTCTCTCTTCATAAATCCCCACAATCACGAAGAACTTCTGAGTACAGGGCAAATCTATATTAGGAGTTTTTACTTGTCGGTCTTCCTGTCGTCTGTCGCAATTCGAGGATCTGGGATAATTATGTATTAGTAGAAAGCAGACTTGACCCATATTTGTAGTCAATCAATATAGAACCTCCAGTTCTCGTTCTTTTAACTCTTCTTCCAGATCTTCCTCTCCGGTATCCACCTGTGCTCTATGGCCGGAGCTCAATCAAGGCCAGTTTCAAGAGGAATTGTCGCTCATTGATTGTAACCGACTAGTGTGACCGTTGAGCCATCTTGAGCTATGGGAGCCCGAAGTGTCCGCATGGTTCCCACCATGGTTCATGTCAAGAGCGAAACCTTTAGGCTTTCAGTTTCACAGATTTTACGAAATCCTCGCTAGTGGGTGGATCTTAATATGCCCATCCTCTTAATTCTTGTTGTTAAGGTTGTTGGAGGGATTTCGAGTACATTCGCAGCCCCATTTTTTCCGAAAATTTTCCAATTGGTCTTCTTCAGGGCATTGAGAATGTTTTGGTGTTCCAATTCTTTGATTTCATCAAAAGTGAGAATTTTTTCAGGAGATTGAGTAAATGGAATAGGTGTCGATTCTTTTCTGTTTTTGGAACTTTTGGGTAGATCAAACACCAATCTATTTCTCGGTGCAATGATCACCGCACGCTCAATTACATTTTGCAGTTCTCGAATATTACCTGGCCAGTCATAACTCTCTAGCGTCATGATGTTCGCCTTAGTGAATTGAAACTCCATCCGATGAAATTTTTCTTGGGCTAACTGTAAAAAATGATCAGCCAAGATCGGAATGTCTTCTTTTCTTTCTCGCAAAGGCGGCACTTCTACCGGAAAGACATTTAACCGATAAAAAAGGTCTTCACGAAATGTCCCGGCTTGAACCTCTTGCTTTAATCGACGATTGGTTGCTGCGATGACTCGAACATCCGTTTGTATTGTTTTTTCATCCCCTACACGTTCGAACGTGCTTTCCTGTAGGACACGAAGAAGTTTACTTTGCAAATCCAATGGTATTTCTCCCACTTCATCCAAGAAAATGGTGCCGCCGTTGGCCAATTCAAACCGGCCCACCCGATCTTTGATAGCGCCGGTAAAAGCTCCTTTTACGTGGCCGAAAAACTCACTTTCATAGAGTTCCCGTGGAATCGAAGCGCAGTTGACTCGGATCAACGGTCGAGATGAGCGAGGGCTCCGTTTGTGAATTTCATGGGCAATCAGTTCCTTGCCTGTTCCGGATTCACCCCCAATCAACACATTGGCGTCAGTGGGAGCAACCATGGAGATTTGTTGTAAAATATTTTGAAGCGCTAAGCTTTTTCCAATAATTGCCCCGAAAGCTTGAAGCTCCTGCACTTCTTCATGAAGATACTCATTCTCCAGGGCAAGTTGTTCGCGCAATCGACAGATTTCTTCAAAAGCTTTAAATTGTTCCTCTTCGATTTTTTTTCTGGCTGTGATATCGCGGATAAAGCCCACTGCATATTCGCGCTGATTGAATTCTAAGTAATTGACGGTGACATCTGTAGGAATCAGATTGCCACTCTTGGAGCGATGGCAGCCTTCGAAGGAGAGGGTTCTAGAGCGCTTAAGTTCTTTCCAAAAGTTCTGCCACCGCTTCTTGTTGGAATCAGGATTGATGTCCTGAATCGTCAGGCCGATTAGTTCTTTTTCCGAATAGCCGAGTAGCTGGCAAGCCGCCTCATTGGCATTTAAAATCACACCATGACAATCGTGAAAGACGATGGCATCGCCAGCGTTTCCAATAATAAATTCTGCCAATTCGAACGTTTGGTCCTTACTTAATTGTTTTTCCAACGCGAATTCTCCAGATCTTTACAAGCCCACACCGAGCAATTTCACTTCACCATATTATACGTATTTGAGTAGATAGGCTATTCAAGACAGTAGTATACGTATTTGAGTAGTTTTTTATCGTAAGCAAAACGAAAATAACCCTTATTCCATAAGGTCTTACGCTGTTCAGTTTGGTTTGGCACAGCACATGCAGTTTTTTTTAAGGATGACAGCCGAAATTCAACAGGATGAGAAGGGAAGTGCAATGATCCAGACAGAGAAACCATTAGATATCAGAGTGTATCCTCCTGATGCCCAAGGGGTCGGAGAGTTTGATGGGGGCAGAATCACAGAAATCAAACCTCTGGCATTTCCTGGCAAAGGTCCAAGTGTTCCCTATACTGGCCCCCTCTTTTACTGGGCGTGGGCCACCGCCAAAGGTTACGGGAAAATTGGCCTTCATCCACATCAGGTCTTTGAAATAATGAGTTATGCCCTCAAAGGTGAAATAGGCCATTACGATACGTTGGGCAATCGAAGTCGAGTGAAAGCTGGAGGGGTGCAGGTGATGCAAACGGGATCAGGTGTGTCTCATGAAGAAGAAACGGTTGCTGAGCATAATGAATTCTTTCAAATCTGGTTCCAACCGGACATGAAAAAAGCTATAGGTCAAACACCGACCTATCATGAATTCCGAAATGAAGACTTTCCCACCGAGATTCGTGACGGAGTGACGGTTAAACACGTCATCGGTCATGGTGCACCGGTATCGATTCAGGCCGACGCCATCATGCAAGATATTCTCATTCCCCCGAACCATTATTACCAATATGATGTTCCGGCACACCGCTCGTTGGCTATTGTGGTGATCAACGGAAAGGGACGGCTACTCGATGAAAGCCATTTAGGAAAACATTATCTTGAACCCCGATATTTTGCCGTCGTCCATGCCAGAAATAACGAAGCAATATCCATCCAAGCAGAGAGCGACGACCCTCTCCGTGTCGCGATGATCGAGGTTCCGGCTGAGGTGGATTACTCATTATATAAAAATTCATAAAATCAGCATTCCGATCATGATAGTGCAGGAGGAATTTATCAGGATATTTGAAACCTCATGTTCTTTACAGTTTGGCTCTGAAAATTCAAATCAATAACAACCTCTCATTTTAAAGGAGAACAAAATGAATACATTAGGAAAGTCCGGCTTTACAGTGTTCACGATTTTAATCGCGTTCACTTTCATCGTGACCGCTACCGGTTTGAGTCAAGCAGAAGAGAAGGCAAAAGAAGAAACGGAAAATCTGGTATGGGACGCCGGATCCGTTCAGCTTGAACTGGAGAAGTTAGCCGAAGGAGTGTATGCCTATTACCCCACGGATGCGAAAGAGAAGAATCCAAAAGGATATCCGGTTGCCACGTCGGGTGGCTTTGTTGTGGGTGAAAACGGTGTCCTTGTTGTCGAATCCATGGTGAACAAACGACTTGCCGATCAGGTCATAGGATTTGTAAAGAAAGTTACAGACAAGCCTATATTGTATGTGGTCAACACGAGCTACCATGGCGACCATGCTTATGGAAATTATGCTTTTCCCAAAAGTTCCAAAATCATCCAACACAGTAAAACAAAAGCTTTTATGGACAACAAAAAAACTTTTGAAGCAGACAAAAAATTCATGACCCAGTATTTCGGAGCAAACCGGGGGATTGAAGACGTTGTGGCACGAACCGCGGATATCATCGTCGACGATAAAAAGGAAATCGACCTTGGAAACAAAAAGGTTGAAATCATGCACTTGGGTTTTGCTCAAACCGAGGGAGATTTATTTGTATGGGTTCCCGCAGATAAAGTTTTTTGGACAGGGAATCCTGTGGTGGCCATGCCACCAGCGCTTCCGTGGCTACTGGATGGAAAACATGAGGAAGTTTTAGCCACAATGAAAAAAGTGCGCAAGTTTCTCCCCGAGGATGCGATTGTCGTTCCTGGACACGGGATTCCGGTAAATCCTCAAGACCTCGATTTCACAATACAATACCTGGAAACTCTGCACAAAGAAGTGAAAAACGTGGTGGAAAAAGGACAGACCGTAGAGCAAGCACAAGAAACTATCACCATGAAGGATTTTCAGGGTTATGCTCTTTGGGGATGGGTGCACGCAGGAGTCAATATTCCTAACACATACAAAGAGTTTTCAAAATAAAAAATTAGATACTCAATAAATAATTTTTGAATGGAAGATAAATGAGAAAACTCTCAGTTCGGATCGAGGCTCATATCGTCATCCGACTAGTACAACAAATCCTCTTCACGGTACTCCCTCACCGTGCAATATTGCTGTTAACGATTCTGGTCACTCTTGCAATCCTGTCGCCTGCTCAAAGCCATGGGAATGATCAGAGAACATCATTCTGCTTCGGAGAGCATACGATCGTCCTGTTGAACGGACAGATTCTTACGACGGACAGGTCTCATACCATCGCCCGTTCAATGGTTATCCGGAATGGGCAGATTGTTCAGCTAAACCAAAGCACTGATTGGGAAGCTCTTAGCTACAACGGCTGTCAGGAAGTGATCGACCTACGTGGGCGCACGGTGATCCCCGGTCTTATCGACTCACATATTCATTTTATCAGACAGGGCCTGGCTCCTGGACATGATGTACGAGACATAGAAACAATATTCACTATTTCAGACCTTCAATCGTTGTTGGGCAAGCGAACCGCGGCACTTCCCAAATCTGAATGGATCACCGTCATCGGCGGATTTGCTGTGGAACAGTTTAAAGAAGGTCGATTCCCTACGATGGCTGAACTTGATGTTGCCTCACCACAACACCCGGTCTACATGCAAAAGGGCTTTGCTGGTCCTGCCATGACGAATTCTGCGGGAAAGGCCATCTTCAAAGAAAAAGGGGTGACCGTTTCTGAAGATGGAAGATTGCAGAAAGGGGAAGAAACCCATTCAGCGTTTCATGCCTTGAAAGCAGAACAGACGTTTGAAGATCAGAAACAAAGCACCAGAGCGTTGATGCGATACGCCAATCGAGTTGGCTTAACCACAGTTCTGGATGAAGGCGGAACACCCTTTCCAGGAGCCGCATTGTTTACACCCCAAAGAGACTATGAGGCTCTTCTCGATTTATGGCGGAAGGGTGAAAGTACCGTGCGAATCCGTGCCCAATTTTCGGTCTTTGATGGCAAGAAAGAAAAAGGTGCGCTTGAAGATCAAATCGAACATGCATGGTATCGATTTGGTGATGACATGTTCCGGATTACCGCATTGGGGGAACATGTGGTGACCTTCCCAAGGGAAGGCATTGTCAATCCCGCCTATGCATCGAAAGTTCAGGAAATTGCTCAACATGGCTGGTCACATGAACAGCATTCGGTGTCTTTCGAAGAGAATAAACAGCACATCGCTGCTATTGGGACCGTGCATGCGAAGTTTCCCATTACTGATTTGCGCTGGTCGCTGGCCCATGTATTTGAAATGGGAAAAGATGGCGATCTGACGCATCTCAATCACCTCAAATCTTTGGGGATGGGAGTCCGTGTACAAAACCAGGGGTATACTGTCCCTACCGATCGATTTCCACTGGGCCGAACTCTCGGCGGAAAGAATGCCGGCCCCCTTTATCGGACACTCGTGGATAGCGGTGTTCCCATCGGGGCAGGGACGGATGGCTCATTGCTCGGGCCGATGAATCCCTGGCTTTCGATTTATTTTATGGTGTCGGGGAAAGATAGTGCGGGAAATCTTGTCAATCCAGGGCAGATGATCACCCGCATGGAAGCCCTGCGACTCTACACGATGGGCAGTGCATGGTTTTCCTTTGATGAGAGTCGTCTCGGCTCTCTTGAGCCAGGGAAATTCGCTGATCTTGTTGTCCTGAGTGAGGATTACCTGACCGTTCCTGAAGAAAAGATTCGTACTCTCCAATCAGTTCTCACAGTTGTAGGAGGAAATATTGTTTATGAAGAGAAGAGTGCCCTGTTAGAGCGGATGAATTAAGAATACCTTCAGTGCCTCGTAAACCAGAAATCTCATCAACTAAACCTTTATACAATAGGAGGAAATGCTCATGAGTGATCCAGTCATTGCCCAACGTTCGCCCTATGTGATGGAAGTTGAACCTGGCAAACACTATTGGTGTCGATGTGGCCGCTCTCAGAACCAACCCTTCTGTGATGGCTCGCATGAAGGGACCGAATTTACACCCATGGAAGTTGACATCACCGAGAAAAATCAAGTGGCCTTTTGCGGCTGCAAGCGCACAAAAACCTCCCCATTTTGTGATGGTACCCACTCGACTCTCTGATAGTGAGTCACATGACGTCGTCGTGATCAGGACAGACGGCAGACGACACGAGGTTGTTTCATCTCATGGACACAACAGAAGGTATTCTCATGTCGATATCAACTAGACTAAATATTTCACGAACAGACGGAACGATAGCTTCTCAAGCACAGACAAACCAGTTTGAGCCCGTGCGAAGGTATAGAGCCCATGCGCGATGGGTGCGGGGAATTCTTGTCGTGATGGTGTGGTCCATGAGTACGGCGTGTAGTACGTTTCAGGTCTCTGACTCTCGGACTCATGAGACTCAATTAACAACCGCCCAAGGAGTCTCCTTAATCATTCACAATAGTCAAATCACAACTTTGGATGATGTCCAGCCATCAGCCACCGCTGTGGCGATTCAAAATGGTCGATTTGTCAAAGTCGGAATGGACGAGGACGTTCTGGCAATGCGTGGGAAAACCACTCAGGTCATTAATGCACAGGGCCGTCGCATGATTCCAGGGATGAACGATTCCCACTCCCATTATATTCGAGGGGGACTAGCGTTTAATGCCATTCTTCGTTGGGATGGCGTTCCCACCTTAGCCGAAGGACTGGAGATGATTCGCCAACAGGCCCTTCGGACGCCGAACGGTCAATGGATCCGAGTGATTGGCGGGTGGACGCCTCACCAATTTCAAGAAAAACGATTGCCCACACCGGAGGAACTCACCAAAGCCGCTCCCCATACACCGGTCTATGTGCAATATTTTTACAGCCGAGCAGTCGTCAATCAGGCGGGCTTGGAAGCCATTGGATTTACCGAACATACGAAGCTTCCTCCTGGATCGCAGTTGGAATTGGGACCAGATGGAAAACCCACTGGATTGCTGATTGCCGATCCTCACCCAGCCTTGCTTTATAAGTCCATTGCGGCCTTACCCGCGCTATCCCCTGATGAACAAATCAACTCTACGATTCACTTGTTTTACCAATTGGCTCGTTTCGGTTTGACCAGCGTCATCGATGTAGGAGGCGGAGGCCAGCATTATCCCACTAATTATAAAACTGCCGAGCAACTCGCCGAGCAGGCTAAATTCCCCTTGCGAGTGTCCTATTTCCTCTTTGCGCAAACGCCAGGAAAGGAATACTCCGATTTTCAACAATGGGTCAGTTTGGTTCCACCGAATACCAACACCGATCCTTTGCGTGAAGACGGGTATGTCATTGAGGGTGGCGGTGAGTACTTAGTCTGGGATGCTGCGGATTTCGAGAACTTCATGTCGCCTCGACCAGAACTCAACCCCGGTATGTCTCAGAAATTAAATAACGTGGTCACTCTGTTGGTCAAAAACCGCTGGCCCTTCCGGCTCCATGCCACCTATGACGAATCCATTTCCAAGATTCTAGATGTGTTGGAGGAAGTGAATAGGAGCACGCCGTTTAACGGACTTCGATGGTCCATCGAACATGCAGAAACTCTTAAAGAGCCGAATATGGATCGCATCTTGGCCTTACGTGGTGGCGTAGCCATTCAAGACCGCATGGTTTTTTTAGGAGATGATTTTCTCAAACGATACGGCGAAGAAGCTGCTTCGCAGACCCCAGCCATTCGCATGCTCTTAGACAAAGGGATCCCCGTGGGTATGGGCACGGATGGCACCCGAGGATCGAGTTTTAATCCCTGGGTGGGCCTGCATTGGTTAGTGACTGGGGAAACCGCCGGCGGAGCCAAGTTATATGGTCCAGACAACCTTCTGACACGGGAGGAAGCGTTACGCCTGTATACGGTGGGGAGCGCGTGGTTCTCTCATGAAGAGACAGTCAAAGGGCGAATCGCCGAAGGACAATATGCGGACTTTTCCGTGTTGTCGGCTGATTATATGAAGGTTCCTCTTGAAGAAATTAAAAAGATTGAATCGGTGTTAACGGTGGTTGATGGCAAGATTGTCTGGGGAGCGCAAGACTATGTCTCCTTGATGCCATCACTCCCTCCAATTAAACCCGATTGGTCTCCCGTGAAATATTTTGGGAGTTATTGGAAGGGAAAAAACAATTAAATTTCGAGCTAATAAAAAATACCCAACTACGATTCCTATAGCTTCCAAGGGGTCAAGGTAGGAGGAGTGCAAAATGTCCGTTGATCCTAATCAAATCGTCACCTTTATCATTACTCACAAAATTCTTGCAGGAAAAGAAGCAGAATATGAGGCGTGGGTGAAGGAAATTGGAGACGCATGCAAGCAATATGAAGGTCATTTGGGCTCCAATATCATTCGCCCATCAAAAACGCAAAATACCTATACCGTCATCATTCGGTTTAATAACTATGGAAATCTACAAAATTGGGTGGAGTCAGATGAGAGAAAACACTACATCGACAAAATTGTCCCTGTGTTGAAACAGGGTGATCAATATGAAATAAAAACAGGCATTGATTTTTAGTTTACTCCTTTGGAGGTCAAGCAGAAAGTGCCTGTTCGCTACAAACAGTATTTAGCGACCCTTTCAGTCATTTATCCCATGACCCTAGTTATCCCCTTGGTGCTGAGTCCGATTTTTAATAACGTCCAGATTTTCCTCTATTTTTCTCAGTAAGCTCTTAGTGGCTACCGTGATGGTGTGGTTGATGACTTACGTGATTATGCCTTCCTATACGCGATCTATAGCGAAGTGGCTATACAAATGATTATTTAGTACGTGGCAAATCTGGTGTTATGAGTGTTACTTGTCGGTCTTTCTGTCCTCTGGTGGGATCCACTGATCTGTGAGAATTTTAATTAATTCGAAGCAGACTTCACCTACAATATTATTTTTCTATTCTTCTAGAGAGAAGTCGAGCGTGCGAGATTTTTTGTTGTGCTGACCAACGGTAATTCTTAAAGCATGCGACTGTGGACAATACATCCTCAATATCTTGATACGAAGGGACTTGTCGCTCTTTGGCGGGAAGGGCTTTTAGGAAAAGCTGTACTAGAAGGAAAGACGAAAGGGTACACGTATCATCACCAACTCATCCGCTTTCGGGCTCACCCTGACCCTTTAGCCGCAATGTGTGAATATTTATGGTCTGTCTTGGAAGAATCGAGGGGGCGAGGGTTTCATTTTAACGAAGCTAAGCTGCCTTCTCGGACTTTTGAAGTTCAGACAATTGAGGAATCTAAGGGACAATTAACCTACGAATGGCAGCATTTTCTCAAAAAGCTATCTGTTCGTGATACTGATCGCTTTCGTTTGATGTCCGACATCGGGTCTCCGAAACCCCATCCGCTCTTTACCATTATTGCTGGTGAAATTAGAAGTTGGGAGCAGGTCGTGAGATAGTGCCTAAATACTGCAAGTATCAGATATATCTTGATTGACGTCGAATCTTTCGCATATGACTAGGTATCTGTTTCGAAGGAAATCAAAATCCTACCATGATTGAATCTGAGTGAATGATCTCTTGGAGAAAGAGGATGAAGTGATCGGGTTTAAAGACCTTGTTTCTTAATAAACAGGACTATGATTCTGTTGAATTAAAGTGATCTTTTCTGAGAACACTGGCATCGATGACAAAGATGCTTCCGGAGTGTCGTTCCAAGAATGGTTTCAGTCCTGAGAGAATGGGCTCAACTTTCTCTTCTGGGACGACTGTCAACACCATTTGTAAACTGCTGGTGTCATTAAACATCAAGTGTCCTTCATGGAACCCACTATGTCCTTTCCCAGATAGATTGCTGAAAATCGTATAACCACTGGCTTTGATTCGATCGAGTACTTCCGTGATAAAGCTCAGGTGCTCGCCGTCAATGATGACT
>JAJDBQ010000239.1 GCA_029261255.1 Nitrospirales bacterium | reverse complement strand
GAACTTCATCGGCAAGAACGCTGGCTACACTCCACTGGTGCATGCCAAAAACCTTGGCGCCTTTTTAGGCCTCGATCAATTGTATATTAAAAACGATTGCGTCAATCACCCAACGCTTTCGTTTAAAGATCGCGTCGTGGCTATCGCCCTGACACGTGCTCGCGAATTAGGATTTGAAACAGTAGCCTGTGCCTCCACAGGCAATTTGGCCAACTCCGTTTCTGCGCATGCCGCCTCAGCAGGCATGAAATGTTATGTTTTCATCCCTGGCGATCTCGAAGCAGCAAAAGTTCTGGGCAATCTTATCTATCGCCCGAACGTGATTGAAATTGAAGGCAACTATGATGACGTGAATCGTTTATGTAGTGAAATCGCAGGAGAACGGCACTGGGCTTTCGTCAATATCAACATTCGCCCTTACTATGCTGAAGGGTCAAAAACCCTCGCCTTTGAAACAGCCGAACAATTGGGCTGGCGAGCTCCAGATCAAGTCGTCGTTCCAATGGCTTCCGGCTCGCTCCTGACGAAAATTTGGAAAGGGCTTAAAGAATTCGAAAAGGTTGGAATCCTTGATTCTGTTCAGACAAAAATTAATGGTGCGCAGGCCGAAGGGTGCTCGCCTATTGCGACGGCATATAAAAATGGTCGAGATTTCTTCAAACCCGTGAAACCGAACACCATCGCCAAATCCCTCGCAATCGGTAACCCCGCTGATGGCTATTATGCGCTCAAAACTGTGGCAGAAAGTCATGGAGCCATGGATTCCGTCACCGATGATGAAATTGTCGAGGGCATCAAGCTCCTGGCCCAAACCGAGGGCATTTTTGCCGAAACGGCTGGAGGCGTCACAATTGGAGTATTACAAAAATTAGTCAAACAGGGTTTGATCCGAAAAGACGAAGTCACGGTCGCATACATCACCGGCAATGGCCTCAAAACACAAGAAGCCGTCGTCGACTCGGTGGGACGGCCGACTCGCATACAACCCAGTCTCAAGCACTTTACGCAGACCTTTGGCATTGAGGAGCCCACATGATTAAGGTACGTATCCCCACACCTCTTCGCCCGATGACCGGTGGGAAAAATGAAGTAGAAATAGCTGGTAATTCTGTGGCCGAAATTATTGATAATTTAAGCTCAGCCCACCCTGGCATTAAAGAACGCATTTGCGACGAACAGGGAGAAGTGCGGCGATTTATCAATATCTATGTTAACGAAGAAGATATCCGGTTTTTGACTGGAAAAGAGACACCATTAAAAGATGGTGATGAAATGTCAATTATCCCCGCCATTGCAGGAGGCAAATAAATGGCCAAACTTCGTTTTCACATTCGGTATCCTGAAGAACGTATTCCCGCCCCCATCTTGTATGAAATAGGGAAAGAATTTCAGGTCATCCCCAGCATCAGACGAGCGGATGTACGAGAAACGACCGGATGGATGGATGTTGAATTCACCGGTGAAGCCGATGAAATTGACCGGGCGATCATCGGCCT
This sequence comes from Nitrospirales bacterium, assembly GCA_029261255.1. GTDB lineage: Bacteria > Nitrospirota > Nitrospiria > Nitrospirales > UBA8639 > Nitrospira_E. The sequence goes on along the minus strand of JAJDBQ010000239.1, from coordinate 7,890 downwards.
TCGCGAAAAAGGATGCATCGTTGATCCCATCGAATTAAATGTCGTTGAGTAACGGTAGAGAAACCATGCAATTTACAGATTCGCAAATTAATCGCTACAGCCGCCAGATGATTTTGAGTGAAGTTGGTGGCAAAGGCCAGAAGAAACTTCAGGACGCCAAAGTTTTAGTTATAGGAGCGGGAGGACTCGGATCACCGGCAGCGCTGTACCTCGTGGCCGCAGGCATCGGTACACTCGGACTGACGGACGGTGATGTCGTTGATCTATCCAATTTACAACGGCAAATCCTCCACACCACGGATCGCATTGGCATGCCCAAGGTGGAATCGGGTGGCAAACTATTATCAGCACTAAATCCTGAGACAAAACTCGAACTCTACCCAGAACATGTCAGCAAAGAAAATATCATGGCCCTCCTCGAACAGTATGACATCATTCTGGACGGCTCTGATAATTTCTCAACACGGTTTCTTATCAACGATGCCTGTTTCTTTGCAAAAAAGACGTTAATTTCTGGCAGCATTTTTCGGTTTGAAGGTCAGCTGGCCACAATTAAACCGCACGAAGGCTTCCCCTGTTACCGGTGCTTGTATCCTGAACCACCCCCTGCTGGGTTAGTACCCAATTGCCAGGAAGCTGGAGTGTTGGGTGTCTTAGCAGGGACAATTGGTGTGTTACAAGCCAATGAAGCCATCAAAGAAATTCTCGGAATTGGGGAATCACTCGCTGAGCGCCTCCTTCTTTATGACGCCCTCGATATGACGTTCAGAAAAGTTAAACGCCCGAAAGCTCCGACCTGTCCTCTCTGTGGACCTCATCCCACAATCACAGAATTGGGAGAGGACTATGAGGTTGTTTGTAGCCTCTGACCTCTATGCTGCACATTCCTTCTGGTATTCTTCAAGACATGATTGCCCATGCTCGGGAACTGGCCCCGCATGAATGTTGCGGCATTCTCTCGGGGAAAAATCAGACGGTGACCGAGGCATACCGCATTACAAATATATTGGCCAATATGGCCGAGGATGATCTCTCTCGGTTTGATGGCGCCAAACTCTCTGATCTCCAGAGACTTTCTCCGGAAGAGCGTGCAGATATCGCCTTCCAGATGGACGCCAGGGAAATGGCCATGGCTCAGCGTGACATTCGCTCTAAAGATCTAGAATTACTTGGTTTTTACCATTCGCATACATCCAGTCCGGCGCGCCCTTCGCAAACTGACATCACCATTGCCATGGAATTTGAAGACTACCGAAAGAAACTGAATCTCCCAGAACCTCTCCATCTCATTGTGTCCCTGGAACATGCCGATAGGCCAGATATTCGTGCCTACCGGATCCAGGACTCCCATCCAACAGAAATTCCAATCCAACAAACGTCTGATTGAAGACGCTTCACTCTTTCTCTTTAAAAACAATTGTTTTTACAATTTCTCCCTCTAGACATCTCGCCTGATATCTTGCGATAATGAGATACATTCTCAATTTGCTAAGAAGGAGTAGCTCATGTTCCCCCAATATGCTAGCCAGAGTATTTTCGCGATTGTCCTTTTAATTGTCACCAGCGTTCCCGTTTTCGCAGAAGCTTCCCCTAAGTTAAAAAGTTATTACAGTCCCATCGTTCGGTTAGAAGCTAACAAAGGATATTTCCTCATTACCACGAATTCCGGCATTCAATGGGTTCAAGTGGAAGATTCCGCAAAAGAACACCTCAAGACATTAGAAGTTGGCGACATGATCGATGTCGTCGTCCAACTTCGTCCGGAACCTGCCCCGCCTCTTCTCAAAACTTGGAAACTGGCCAGAAGTGGCTCACCCTGCACCGTGTTTAATGGACAAACCTGCAGCACCGAATGAAAGAGTTATGCCTTCCAGACCCATAAAATCAACCAGCCGCCTCACAACCACTCATCAACCAAACCTACCCATTAAATTTCTGCCATCTGCTGACCTTCTCACTGCCATATTTTTACGACACACCCCACTTCCGTAAGCCAACATCAACCAGCCTACCCTAGACAAGGACGCTGCAATCATCCGGCGCGCCTTATTTAGGCGTCATACAATTGGTGCATTCCCTCAGAATTTTCGTGCATACCTCCGTTCTTGGGAGCAAAAAGAAAGTGGCAAAGCACATGTCACTTATAATTGACCATTTAGCATCTTTAAATTACAATACTTCTCATGCGAATTCACTCATAAGATGAAAGTACGTCCATCACTGAGGCTCACAGTTGCGAACAAAATCCCTCATTCAACAATGAAACACACCAGACATCTACGCATGTCTCAATTCTTTCTTGGACCTGCGCAAGGGGCAATAGCCAAGATATGATTGATCTTGATTTAGGCCCATTATGGCTGACCTTGCAACTAGCCGGCGCGACGGTCATCGTGCTCCTACTCGTAGGCACACCTATAGCCTGGTGGCTCGCCTTTACCTCCTCACGACTACGAACCATCGTCGAGGCCATCGTGGCCCTCCCCATCGTCTTACCACCAACGGTCTTAGGATTTTATCTGCTCATCGCGCTCGGGCCTCATGGCCTGATCGGTGGGATATGGAAAGATTTCACGGGCTCAGCACTGTCCTTCACGTTTACCGGATTGGTGATTGCCTCAACCTTCTATTCACTCCCCTTTGTCGTCCAACCCCTCCACGGAGCCTTTGAAGCCGTTGGAAGAAAACCCTTGGAGGCCGCTTGGGCTCTCGGGGCTTCTAAACTCGATACATTTTTCACGGTGGCCTCCCCAATGGCCATACGTGGATACCTCACAGCCATTGTCTTAGGATTTGCACACACCCTTGGAGAATTCGGTGTTGTCCTCATGGTGGGCGGAAATATTCCTGGGCAGACCAAAGTCCTCTCCATTGCCATTTATGATCATGTGGAGACACTTGAATACGCACAAGCTCATACGTTATCAGCTGGGTTACTCATCTTTTCCTTTCTCGTCCTCCTCGCGGTCTATACCGCGAATCGACGCTTACCCCTCCAAGTTACATGAATCAATTAGCAGCAAAATTCGATCTCGCTTTTCCTTCGTTTCATTTACACGTCAACATGAATGTTCCTGCCGAAGGGATCACCGCAGTCTTTGGTCCATCAGGTTGCGGCAAGACCACATTCTTGCGCTGTCTGGCAGGACTAGAACGTGCCGCTGCAGGCTCAATGACCATGAATAACCACATTTGGCAAGATGACAGCCAGGGCATTTTCGTTCCACTGACCCAACGCTCAGTGGGCTATGTCTTCCAAGAACCTCGCCTTTTCCCTCATTTGAACGTCCGAGCTAATTTACAGTATGGATGGAAACGAACCTTAGAATCAGCACGCCGCATTACGCTCGATCAAGTCATCAAGGTCTTAGATATCGAACGATTGCTCGATCGTCGCCCGCACTCGCTGTCGGGAGGAGAGCAACAACGCGTGGCCATCGGTCGTGCCTTACTCACCAGCCCACAACTCTTACTGATGGATGAGCCACTCAGCTCCCTTGACCTCCAACGAAAACAAGAAATTCTGCCATTCATCCATAAACTGGATTCGGAGTTTCATATTCCCATCGTCTATGTCAGTCATGATCTCCATGAAATCGTGGAGTTAGCCAAGACGGTTGTACTACTCAAAGAAGGAAAAGTGGCGGCTAGCGGTCCAATTGAAGAGGTGTTCTCACAACTCAATCTTCGGCATCTTATCCCGGAAAATCATCTAGGGGCACTTGTCGAGACTACAATTGTTGAACACGATCAGGAATTCGGCCTCACAACACTCAAGTTTCCAGGTGGGCACCTTCAGGTTCCCCACCAAAATCGACACATTGGAGAGCGCCTTCGTGTGCAAATCCTAGCAAAGGACGTCAGTATTATTTCTAGCCCACCATCCTTTCAAACCAGCGTACTGAACCTCCTAGAGGCCAGCGTCCTAGAAATTGGAGAAGTTAAACCTGAACACCCGTTTGTTGATATCAAACTGGATATCGGTTGCCCACTTCTCGCGACCATCACCCGCAAATCACTCACCACCCTCAAGCTCCATTCAGGCCAGCGCGTCCACGCACAAATCAAAGCCGTGGCTCTCAGCCCCGAAACCCACCAATAAACCTAAAAACAGCAGTTGAATCACAAAGATCTGGGAAGATCGTGCGCTATTTGCGCGAAGCCGCTTTCAGCCTTCGTAGCTACTTCGGCGAAGTAGGCCCGGCAAAGGCAAAGAACACCGCCTGCCCTGTTCCATTCTGAAAGATGGCCCTTTACTTATAACATTCCCAGAAGCTGAGAAGGCTGCACACCCCCAGATCAGGGTCAATTGGCTTTTACCACTTTTTTTAAAGAACTATTCATCTTCGTCTTCCATTTACCGAATGGTAGTAATTAAGGATCCTCGTCCAAGCGAGGGGGCGAGAATTGGCTTATCGATACGGAGTGAGCCAATCAGCCAGCGCATAGCCGTGATCAGTTAAGAGGGAAATTTGGACCGATCGTCGGAGGACAAAGCGGAGGAACCTGCTGGGCACTAACAGATTCACCGGGCTTCATCAAGAGGCCACGATCAAGGGACTCTTCGAAGATTCGAATGATTCTAAAAAATGGCGTATGGGGCATGCGATCAGGAGTTTCACTGCTCGAAAATTCTGACTGTTATCCTCAAGCCCACATGGGAAATAATCCATGATCACGCACATACTTGGGAGTTGGCCATAAATACTTACTAGGAGTTTCATCATGCTAGTTATCGTTGGATACATCATTATTATTATTTCTGTCTTCGGTGGATTTGCACTTGCTGGCGGACATGTCGCCTCACTATGGCAACCCGTTGAAGTCTTGATGATCGCAGGTGGGGCAATTGGAGCCTTTGTGGTCGGCAATTCAAATAAAGCGATAAAGGCCACATTGAAGAATTTACCCGGGGTATTTAAAGAAACGCCATATAATAAAGAGCTGTACATGGAATTGATGTCGTTACTCTACGCAATATTGGCAAAAATAAAAAAAGAAGGTTTGATGTCAATTGAAGCTGACGTTGATGATCCTGCAAAAAGCGCTATATTCAAGAAGTTTCCTAAAATTGTGGCAGATCATCATATCACCGAGTTTATGACTGATTATTTACGATTGATGGTTGGGGGCAATCTCAATTCTATGGAAATTGAAAATTTGATGGATTGTGAATTGGAAACACACCATCAGGAGGGAGAAGTTCCCATTCATTGCGTCGCCAAGCTCGGGGATGGATTACCGGCGTTTGGAATTGTTGCGGCAGTAATGGGTGTGGTCCATACCATGGAGTCCGTCCATCTCCCACCCGCTGAACTGGGTATATTAATTGCGGCTGCTCTCGTTGGAACCTTCTTAGGGATTCTTCTTGCCTACGGATTTGTCAGTCCTTTATCAGGCAAGCTCGAACATCAACTCCATGAATCGAGCAAATTGCTCGAGTGTATAAAAATCACACTCTTGGCGAATCTGAACGGGTACTCTCCAGTGTTGGCTGTTGAATTTGGCAGGAAAGCCTTATTCTCGACGGAGCGGCCATCCTTCATGGAGCTCGAAAAGCATATTAAAAAGGCCAAAGCTTAACAACAATGCCCAAAAATGATAGCGCAAGACCCGAGGTAATGTATGGCTGACGACGCGTCTCAACAACCCATTGTCGTAAAAAAGATCAAGAAAGTTGTGGGAGGTGCTCATGGGGGTGCCTGGAAAATTGCGTATGCAGATTTCGTGACAGCCATGATGGCGTTTTTCTTATTGATGTGGTTATTGGGATCAACATCTGAAGATACGAAAGCAGGTATTTCCGAATATTTCAAAACCCCATTAGAGGTGGCGATGGGTAGTGCTGGCACTGGTGATTCGACAAGTGTCATTCAAGGTGGCGGCACAGATATGACGCGTAGTGCGGGCCAGGTAAATAAAACCGCTCCAGAAGAAATACAGAGCACGAAGAAAAAAGCAGCACGTGCTGAACGTCAACGGAAAGAAGTCGTTCAACTGAAGAAATTAAAAGCGAAAATTGAAGATTCCATCAATGCAAACCCCTCTTTACGAAAATTCAAAAAACAGCTTCTGATAGATATCACAACTGATGGCCTACGTATTCAAATTATTGATGCGAAAAACCGTCCGATGTTTTCGAGCGGAAAAGCAGAACTCCAGCCGTATACGAAAATAATACTCCGTGAAATTGGTAAAACCCTCAATGACGTTCCAAATAAAATCAGCCTTGCAGGCCATACTGATGCGACACCATTCCCTTCCGGCAACACAGGGCGTAGCAATTGGGAATTATCAGCAGATCGTGCAAATGCTTCACGAAGAGAACTGATTGCTGGCGGTATGGACACACATAAAATCTTAAGAGTCGTTGGGTTAGCTTCCGCAGTATTATATGACAAGATTAACCCGCTCAATCCCAACAATCGTCGTATATCGATTACCGTGATGAACAAAGAGGCTGAAAGAGCGATCACGAAAGATGGTGGCACGCTAGGATTCGGGCCTGGAGGCGAATACCGTAAAGAACTGAAAATTACTTCGGGTCTCTAGCCTGGGTTCATCATCTTCGTCTATTGAGCAAATCTATGGTATGGCTCACGTCAATTCGCCAATCCCCTGCCTGTGTCGCGTTACTGACACAAGTCCTTTCTTTCGCAGCAATCTTGCTGCTGATCTTAGTTTTTCCAGAACGGAAACTCAGCCTATTTCAATGGGCCATGTTGCAAGGTGCGTTAGCCGCCCTTATGAGTTATCGGTGTCGAATGGCAACCTGGTGGACAGTCATCCACTTACTCTTTATGCCGACGCTGACAGCAACATTGGCACTGAGCATACCCCCGTTCTGGTTTTGCATCGGATTCCTCTTGTTGGCACTGATCTATGGAAAGACCTACCAGACGCAAGTCCCCCTGTACCTTTCCAGTCAAGAAGTCACGACGGTACTGAGTTCATGGCTACCTAAACAGAATAATTTTTCATTTATTGATTTGGGTTGTGGATGCGGTGGGCTCCTGAAAAACCTTAGTCAAGTTCAATCAAACGGAAGCTATTATGGTATTGAAGCTGCACCGTTACCCTATCTCGTGAGTAAGTTACGAAATATCGTGTTTGCCCCAAATAATACCATTAAATGGGGTGATTTTTGGAAAGACGACCTAACGCAATATGATGTGGTGTATGCCTATCTCTCTCCCGTCCCGATGAAATCATTGTGGGAAAAAGCCCGTCAGGAAATGCAACCTGGCAGTATCTTTATCAGTAACAGTTTTATCATCCCGGACGTCACGCCAGAGAAAAGCGTCAAGCTCAATGATTTTTCTGGTTCTACGCTATATATGTGGCGAATATAAGGAAGGCTTGCTGAAATAAAGAGAAACTTTTCCTCTTAGGATTCTGGTCGCATTCAAGCCTTCTCAGCCCTGAGCTTGGCATAGCTCTCCTGCCCTAAATACCGTTCGAGCTTTTCACTGAGATCGGTTGAAATTTTATCCATTGAAGCGATCCGACGGAGTTGGGCTTCCATTTTAGCTTGTAAATCCTGTCGATATTTTCTGAATTCTTCAAAAGCCCCAATCATTCTTGAGGCCACTTGCGGATTCTTGGCATCGAGTTCCATGAGAAAGTCCGCAACAAATTCATAGCCTGATCCGTCCTCGGCATGAAACCCTTTGGGATTTCCTTGAGAAAATCCCCCATACAACGCCCGCATTCTATTGGGCGTGGGGTTCATAAAGGCGTGATGTTCTGTAAGCTTTGTTACAACCCTTAAAATGTCATCAGTCCGCGATCTCGCAAACGCCCCAACCCACTTATCCACGACCAATGCATCCTCTTCAAATTGATAGTAAAAATGTTGGGTCATACTGTCCCGATACGATTGGGCATCAT
>JAJDBQ010000238.1 GCA_029261255.1 Nitrospirales bacterium | reverse complement strand
TGAGCATGTAGAGGAAATTTTCTGCGAAGGAGAGATCATCCCGGGGTTGGATTGATTCATCTCCTCGTCGTAACCGAGCAAAGGCGGCAACAATTGTGGGAAGTTTAGCAATCAGACGGACGGCCGTGAGATACCGTGTGGCTTCATTTCTCACATCGCAAACTGGATAAAACATCCCTAGCGCTGCAACTGCTGATTGCAGCGCGTCCATGGGGTGCCCTTGCTCTGGGAGCGATTTCAAAAGATCAATGATGCGGTATTTGATCCGACGGTGATGAGAAATATCCTCGGTGAATTGTTCTAATTCATTTTTTGCAGGAAGTCGTTTGAAAAGTAGAAGGAAGGTGGTTTCAAGAAAGGAACTGTGTTCAGCCAGATCTTCAATACGAATTCCGCGATATTCTAAAATTCCTTCTGCTCCATCGACAAAACTAATGGAGGATTTTGCAGCAGGTATGCCTGCTAATCCAGGGAAGAAATCACGCATGATCTACGTATTCCGAATTCTGGTTGATATGACCTCTACTAAATCATTATAGCTCCTTCCTTTCTTTTGGACTAATCATCAATGAATTCAAGGTAGAAAAGCGTCATCTCGTCTGTTGGATATGGGTACGATAACGTATACTTCTGCGGGTCTAGCGTGAACCTTCTGGTGTTGTAATCGATCCAGCCTTAATCGAATTGCTCGGAATTTTTGTCTGTTCCAAATGGCTGATGGATTGGGCGAGCTTCAGCATTCCCAAGGATACCTCTTGAATATCATGGTGCAGGGCTTCCACAGTCTCGGCGCCAATGGATTGAGTCAACGTGGCCATTCTTGTTGAAACTGTTTTGAGGTCATGTTGGAGCGCCTTGATTGTTGTCGCGGACTGTATTTCGGCCTGTTCCAGGCGTTGCTCCAAGGCCTTCAGGTGTTTCGTCAGTGCGGGGTTTGACGAAGGGTCGTGAGCCAACTGCTGGTATCGCTGCTCGAGTGATGCGACAAGGGATTGAAGTTTCTCAGTTTCTGGAGTCTTGAGACCAGATTGCACCCCGACCGAAAGTTCCTTGATATCCCCATGGAGACCTTTCACCGTTTCAGCATAGTGTTTTTCTGATTCTTCCACGCGTTGTTCTAAGGACTGGAGCTGTTCTGTGAGGCCAGGGTTGGAAGACGAAGTTTGCCCTAATTGCTGGTAGCGCTGCTCGAGTGATACGACGGCAGCTTGTAGGTTCTCAGTGTCTTGGGTCTTGTTGCTATCTTGCATTTCTACCGAGAGATTTTGGACATCCTCTTTGAGGGTTTTGACGCTTTCCGCGTACTGTTTTTCAGATTCTTCAACGCGTTGTTCCAGGGCAGCAAGGTGCTCATCTTGGTTAGGGGTGGGAGGCGTCGTTTGCTCTAAATGGCGGTATCGCTGTTCGAGAGAAGTGACGAGGGCGTGAAGTTGATCAATTTCTTGGGTCTTGGTGTCGTCATTCATCCCATCTGAAACTTTTTGGATATCCCCATTGAGGGCCTTGATTCTTTCGGCATAGTGGATCTCCGATTCTTTCACGCGTTCTTCCAGGGCCTCGAGTTGTTCTGTGAGGGCAGAGTCTGACGAAGGCTCTTGGGTTAGCTGGAATCGCTGCTCGAGTGATGTGAGTATCGTACGAAGATCATCTGGTGCTGCATTTTTCAGGGTCGTCTGCAATGCAGTCGTATCTGAGGTCACGGTATCTCTCACTTGGTTAATATAACCATGGAGTTGATTGAGTCGCTTTTGAATATCAAGAATCTCTTGAGCTGTTGGCATCACTTGATCGAGCGTTTGCTGCTGTGTGCTTAATTGGTTCGCTAGCCGTTCTTCCGCCTGTGTCGCCCGATTGTTTTCTGTCGCAAGGGTGACAGTAAATTCTCCCATCGTCCCTTTAAACTCAACCAACGAGTCTTGAAATTCGGTTAGGAGCTTTTCGTATTGGCGGTTATTCTGGTCGATTTGATCGACTAAAGCCGTGACTTGTTTTCCATAGACACCAACTCGATTTTGAGACTGCTCGACATTTTGCGTGAGCTTTTCTATGGTTGCAGTGAGCGTCGCTTGATTGGTGGTCGACATGTTTTCCCACCCTCCAACTTGTTCCTGCAGGGTTTCGATTGTCGCGTTCATCGGGGCGAGATTTTGGTCGCGGAATTCTCGTAACGTTTGCTTCACTTCCCCCCGAAGAGACAACACGTCACCAATTTGCTTTTGTTGATCATCCAATAAGGTCTTGGTGGAAGCAATGGCCTCTTCCACTTCTTCAATGGTTGGTGGTGGCGTGGGAGCCTCGCCTTGTTCTCCCATATTTTGTTCCGAAGTCATAGTATTCGATCCACCCATGAGCGTAGACATTTCGGCACATCCGGAGAACCCAACGCTACTAATTAGGCACGTGAGAATGAACCATGAGGGCTGGTATGGCGAAAGCTTATTGAGTGTCATCATGGTGTATTCTCCTCAAGAGGTTGCGCTAATTCTGGGAGAGGTATTTCAAAGGATTTGAGAAGCGAAGGAAGTTTACGGTTGGCAACAAACATAAATGCGCGTCGATTCATGTCGTAACAAAATTGATCTTCTTCTTGGCAAATAGGGTCTAATTCCCCAAATGAAATTGGCATCATGGTGCCAGGTTTGATGCCAAGATCTTTGAGATATTTCATGACGGCCGACGCCCGTTTGTAGCCTAATGCGTGGTTGTAGGCGTTGGTGCCTTTGGCATCTGTGTGCCCTTCAATCGTCAATTCTCCATGCATTGATGTGCGCAACCAATTGCTCGCTTCTTGTAGTGTTTTTTCTGCGTCAGGTGTTAACTCCCAGGAGTCGAACGGAAAGAGCACCAGCGGAAGATAGCGGCCATCGGGTCGTATTCTTTTTCCATACTCCACAGACGAAGTGGCCGGCGAAGTGGGTTCACTTACTTTTAGACGTACATCTTCCTTCACTTCCTCTGCCTCGGCCACCTTAAATTCATTCGAATCAGTGCCCCCTGTTTGAATCTCAAGCGGTGGGATCTGTTCCTGTTCGTTGGCAAAAATGCTCGACAGGCTTTCACATCCACTGAGTAAGAACGCGAGTGTAATCATCAGCAGGATTGGTTTGCGTGCTATTTTTATTTCATTTATGGTTGATAGCTTGTGTTTGTTCACTGGTAGGACTCCTTCAGCCAGCAATGTTTTGATGAATCAGAGTGGACACATAAGCCTATGGCACTCCGTACTTTTCTCAGTTAAAAATACCTACCAAGTAAATTTTCGTCAATATACTCCATTTGATGTACGTGATAGTACCTGACAAAGAGCTGTCTGTGTGTTGTCTGCGAAATGGCGTGACTCAGATTCAAATGCTGATGTTGGAGCGGACTGATTTTTGAAAACGAGATGCCGGATTAGACCTGCAGGTTTTGGCTCCATCTTCATGGCAATGTCGAGGAGTCGGGATGGAGGAGGGGATAGGCCGATGGATGAATCAAGTTGGTATGATGATTGGCTGCTGGGTTTGGCCCCGTCCTGTCAGAGAAGGAGTGGTAACCGGATCGGGTGATGAGACAGTCATTGAGGTAGTGGATGACGATAAGAGCAATGCAAAACGGTCTCGTGTTGATGGAGTGATAATCGGCAGTTCATCGATCTGCACTGAGGAACTCAAGAATGTTTTCTCATCTTGTCTTAATCTCCAGCAGCAGAGGTCTGCCTGTCTACTTTGCTTCTTGAATGCTGCACTATTCTCCCTACAGCAGGCGATCCCATAATGTAGGTGGTTGCCTGCATGTCGGACAAAACTCGCTGACCTTAGAGAGAAGTGAATAGGTCACAACTCATTGGATTTATGATAGAAATCAGGATAAAGAGACAAAGGGAACAGCCTTTGCATTAACTAATAAACATATTATTCATAACTAGATTGGCCGGATACCCAGTTTCGGAGGGTATTGAATACTGAGGAGGTTGATCATGAAACAGTTCATCTATCTCTGTGCGTGTGTTGTGATTATCGGTTGCCAAGGTGTCGCCCCAAGCTTAGCAGGAGAAGCGAGCTTAGGCGGTGCGCTTATTCAGAGTAACAAGGGTATTCAGGCTCAATCTGGACAGTCGCCGACACAATTTCAAAATGTTGAAGGTACGTTAAAGGAAATTCAAGGCAATGTATATGTGGTTGAAGGAGAGGCGACGAAAGAACCGATTCGAGTAGAAGTCGGGAAAGATACTGCTTTTCCCAATGGCCAGAAAGAGCCTGGGCAAATGTTACAGGCGTTGATTTCTACCAGCGATGGGCATGCACTAATTATTCGTTGATCAGATGATGGTGAGATGAGTGAAAGCACTCAAGAATGCGGGAGGGTCGGGCATTTCAGGGAGTTCATTTTGTCACTTGGGGGAGATAGGGTGAGAACTCTGAAGTGTTCGGGCCTCCGCTATTTTTTATATAGTATCACGTGCAGAAGTAGAGAGTCCAAGGATGATATGTGAAAACTGCTCACATGAATCTTCAATTGTTGATTTTTGAACCCTTCGAAACCTCCGCGAGCATGTACACCTCGACGCCATTGCCTAAAAGAAGCACATCTTTTTAGCTACTCCACCTCCTCTGTATAGCAGAAACGACAATCAAGATTTCTTCTCAAGGATTCCCGGTCGAAACAATAGTGTCGAGCTGCTACCTCTAGAGCCTAGATAAAGTGAGAAGGGTGAAGTGAGGTCTAAAGAGTGAGCAAAAAGTAGGACGTCTTCTTTTCTAAACCTTTTGCTACTCACTCCTTACTTTTTACTATTCACTTCTTATAGCCTGCTGCTCTGCATGATAGGAACTCCTTACGAGAGGGCCGGATTCAACATGCTCAAATCCCAGGTCTAAGGCTATCCGTTTAAACTCTGCAAATTCCTCGGGTGTATAGAATCGGGCCACGGGCGCATGCTGTAATGTCGGGCGAAGATATTGTCCGAGCGTAAGCATTTCGCAGCCGACCCTTCGAAGATCTATCAATACGCTTCGAATTTCTTCCTCTGTTTCCCCTAACCCTGCCATCAGTCCTGATTTGGTTCTGGCACCCATTTCCTTTGCCCATTGAAGTACGTGAAGCGAGCGCTCGTATTTTCCTTGTGGTCGGATGGCCGGAAAGAGACGTGGCACGGTTTCAATATTGTGATTGAGGATATCAGGGGTTTCTCGAATGATGGTGGCGACATCTTCTTGATGACCCTGGAAATCAGAAATCAGGACTTCTATCGTGCAAGTGGGGTTGACCTCCCGAATTCGAGCAATGGTTTCTGCAAACGGCTTTGCCCCCCCATCTGGTAAATCATCACGGTTCACGGAAGTAATCACTGCATGCCGTAGTTTTAGCAGCTTCACGGCGTCGGCCACGCGTTGAGGTTCTTGGGCGTCTAGCTCCAAAGGTCGACCTGTTGTGACTGAGCAGTAATGGCAACGTCGCGTACAGATATCTCCAAGAATCAGAAACGTAGCTGTTCGGTTATTCCAGCATTCCCACAGATTCGGACAGCGAGCTTCTTCACAGATTGTATGCAGGTTGTGGGTTTCGACCAGTTGGCGAAGTTCTTTGTAATGAGGGCCTGGCCGTAATTGAACCTTAAACCAGGGCGGAAGAGATTTCTTCTGTGAGGCTTTCACGAGCGAAGCGCCACGCGGTGCGATATCGGAAGTGGGAATAAAGGTCATAGTGGCAAAGTGTCTCGTATAGAATGTGGAACAAAGCTGTGAGCCAGAAACGCAAAGAAGCTATCATAACATGAGGAAATAGTCATGCCTACTTCGACCAGACATTCTCTGGCCTGGCTGAGAGGGTTTATTGAGAAAAGTCGTGACTGTTTGATACATACAAGAGATTGGTTAAGAAAAGGGATCGAATGATGTGCTTAGGAGGTGTGTAGGCATGATCTCCAGATAAGCGGGAAGAGGGCGTTTCACACGATAGGAAGCTGTGGCTATTTAGGCTTGTATTGCAGAGACGAGACCAGAAAGCATCGGGGCGAGATCTGGTTCACTGATTGGTCGGCTAAAGTAATAACCCTGGTATTGGTCACAAGCGAGGCTGACCAGCATATCAAGTTGTTCTTGATTCTCAACGCCTTCCGCAACGACGTTGAGGTTAAATTCATGCGCTAAATAGATCATCGCCGAGACTAATGCACGGTCTTCCGGATCAGTTGCCATGTCTGTTAAGAAGGAACGGTCGATCTTTAACTCATGCAGAGGAAATAGTTTCAAATAACTGAGAGAGGAATAACCCGTGCCGAAGTCATCAATGGAAAGCTTGACGCCTAAGGCAATCAACTGTTTCAAGGTCTTCACCGCTTCATCAGGGTTGTCCATCACCAGACTTTCAGTCAGCTCCAGAGTGAGATATTGTGCATCCAAGTCGTGGTCGAGTAAGACCTGGCTCACGAAGGGGACCAGATTATTTGAACGAAATTGCTTGAGTGAAAGATTGACGGCAACTTGCAATGTGAGGCCTTGTGCTTTCCAGCGTGCCATTTGTGAGCAGGCTTCCTGGAGCACCCATTCTCCTAGAGGAAATATCAAGTCTGTATCTTCTGCGAGCGGTATAAACTGATCGGGGAATCGTAGGCTTCCGTCAGGTAGTTGCCAACGGACCAACGCTTCCACTCCCTTGATCTGCCCAGTCTTGACGTCGACTTTGGGCTGATAGTGTAAGACGAGCTGATTGTCCTCGATGGCGCAACGAAGGTCTGACTCGAGTTGTAGCCGCCCCAAACTCTGGGCATTGAGGTCGCTTGAATAAAAACGAAAGGCTCCCTTGTCCTGAAGCAAGGCTTGGCCGCTCGCGCCCGCGGCACATTGAATGAGTGTGGTCATGTCCTTCGCATCTGTTGGATAACTGGCGATGCCAATGTTGGGCCAGATATACACATCGGTGCCATTGGCATTAAAAGGCTTCTCCATGACCGTCAGAATTCGAGCTGCAATTTTTGTGGCATGTTCCACAAGATCCATATTTGGACACAAAAGGGAAAATTCATCTCGACCAACTCGAAATAAACTATCAATTTCTCTTATGTCCCCACTACTCCCATGCCCTATCATATCGGAATTCCTAATGCACGAATGCAAGCGCTCAGCAATTTGAATTATGATTTGATCCCCGACCTGTGGCCCCATGGTATTGGACACACGCTTGAACTGATCGAGTGTGATGTGGAGCAGCACAAGATTTTCATGTTGGCGTTCTGAGCGGCTGAGAAACCAGGTTAACCTATCCTTAAACAGACTTTGGTTCGGTAAATTGGTCAGAGTATCATAGTAGGCCAGCTGGTTTTGATAGGCTTTGGCCGCTAGGGTATTGCGAACCCGGAGCGTCAATTCACTGGGGTCGACTGGTTTAGATAAGAAATCTGTTGCCCCCAGATCAAGTGCTTTGAGTTTGGTCGACGCGTCCGATGACGAGGTCAGGATAATGACCGGTAAATGAGACAGGACCGAATGAGCTCTGATCTGTTCGAGTATGTCGAAGCCTGGAACTTCTGGCATCATCAAATCAAGAAGCAAAATATCTGGTCGTAATTCTTCAAGTTTTGCGATGGCCTGAGACGAATGCTCGAGTAGTAAGAAGTGTTGATACCCAGCATCCTCCAGAAAGGCTTGCATGACGTCCATGGTTGTGGCCTCGTCGTCTACCATCATGATGGTGGCTTGTGCAAAGCTGTCGGAATTGCTGCGCAAGCCATTTGGCAGGGTTCTTGTTCTGGGTGCCACATCTTTACCCAATGATTCGGGGGTACCCTGATCGAGGTTGCTTATTTCTCTGTTGTTTTCATCTGGCATCATGCGAGATCGCTTTTAACTTTTTTTTAGGCACATGCTGAACATGAGTGCTGTCTCCGACTCGACTGGAGTCGGGGGTTTTTGTCTTACATGTGAGCGCTGATGATAGTGCTACACCCATTATTTCGGATTCCCTGTCTTCAATCCTAAGGACAATCGGTAGATTGATACGACTTTTTATGAGGAGACCAGGGGGTGTCTGTCAGTCTGTCAGCGGGACAGGCTCTGTTCTGATAGGCTGGTTGTCCACAACGATGCGGGCTGCCAATTGATGAATGTGTTGAATGTGGCTTTCGCTGGTTTCTACATCCATTGCTTGAGCAGCCGTTTCAAGTTCACTGGCAGGTTCGAAGAATTCATCGAATCCCACTGTTCCTCCTGCTCCCTTCAGCCAATGGCCTAATTTGGCCAGGGCGTCAAAATCTTTAGCCCAGAGGGCTTCGTCCATTGCGGGCAACTGTTCTTCCAGGCGACCCACAAAACGAGCAATCACTTTCGCAAATCTGGGGTTATTCCCACCAAGTCTGGACACAATCGGAGAAGAGTCCTCTGCAGCAGGCGTTGATTCCTGACGCGACCCTAAGATGATCGCTTCAGCAATCACATCTTGTTTCTGTTTGGCATTCAAGAGTTCAGCCAGTTTCGACAGAAAACGATCTAGATCAATGGGTTTGGTCAGATATTCTGAATACCCAGCGTCGAAGAGTTCCTGCTCGAAACCCTTCATAGCGTTGGCGGTTAAGGCAACAATGGGTATTTGCAAACCACGGTCGCGCAATATTCTGGTCGCGGTGAATCCATCCATTTCGGGCATTTGGACATCCATGAGGATGAGGTCGTAATTGGTGGTAGTGGCCATGTCTACCGCAATGCGACCGTTGGCAGCTTCATGAATCGTCAGGTCATAGTCTTCCAATACCACCTTGATAAATTCACGATTTTCAGGGCCATCATCCACGACGAGGATCTGGGCTGGCGGAAATACCCAGCTGGCTTGGTCCTGTCTGGTGGGAGCCTCAATGGTGACGACGGCTTGTTCTGGAGTCACCCATACCACTTCGGTTGCCTTTCCAGCATCGAGGGTGACTCTGAAGGTGCTGCCCACGCCGGGCTCGCTTTCGGCGATGATTTCTCCGCCTAATGCGCGGGCAAACTTGCGGCTGATTGATAAACCAAGACCCGTACCACCAAATTTGCGGGTGATAGACTCATCGGCCTGAACGAAATCTTCAAAAATCCTGGTCGTGGCGTCAGGACTCATTCCAACTCCGGTGTCTGCAATATCGATATGAAATTGCAGCATGTCTTCATCTAATCGTGTGGCATACGCGGTCACGGTCACACCGCCCTGTTCCGTAAACTTCACGGCGTTTCCCACGAGATTCGTGACGATCTGTCGAATTCGCCCTGGGTCACCGCTGATGGTCTCAGGTACGTCGTTTTCTATTTTGAGTTCAAGTCCAATATGTTTCTCGCTCGCCCTCGCGCTAAGGACTTTCACGACCTCTAGGATCACATGGTAGGGGTTAAATTGTATCCGTTCTATCTCCAAGTGTCCCGACTCAACCTTCGAGAGATCCAAGATGTCGTTAATGAGTTCCAGTAAATGTCTTCCGCTAGAATGAATAATCTCCAGGTGTTTGTGGGTTTCCTCTGAGTCACGTCCGAAGCCGCGTTTGAGCAGTTCGGTGAAACCCAAGATGGCATTCATGGGTGTACGGATTTCATGACTCATATTCGCCAGGAAGGCACTCTTCGCTTGGTTTGCGGCTTCAGCCTCCTCCTTGGATTTGAGTAACTCGATCTCTGCTTCTTCTAATTGCGTGATGTCATCAAAGCTCACCATGACACCCACATTCTTTGCCGCACTCCCAAGGATGGGGGAGCAATTGATCATGAAGGTGTGTCGCTCGTTGTCGGACAGAGTCAAGTGAACGCGCTGGTTTTTCTTTGCCTCGCCTGATTGTAAAGCTAACTGCCAAGGGCTAGTGCTTGGCTCCAAGGGTTGATTATCAGCATCAGACCAGGGGAACTCTCCTACCTTCCGACCTAAAAGAGCATCAGGGGTAGTGGCCAACAGCATGGAAAATGCACGATTGGCAAGCATGATCTGTTGTTTGTCATCTAGGACGAGGAGCCCTTCTGCCATGGTATCCAATGCCGATCGCACTCGTTCCGGAACGGCTTGTGAGGGGTCGAGCTGTTTCAACATCTTTCCCAAATAAAAATAAAAACCTAGGAAACTCAGGAGTGCCACGAACAGAATGAATTGGGTCTGCGGATCAGTGACCACTCCCATCCAGCCTTCACCAGCCAAGGGGTTGAATCGAAGTTCGACTCGGCCCCACTTCGTGTCTCCCTCCCAAATAGACACCGATACTTGGGTGTGATTGGAAATTTCAGAATCATCGTCTTGCCAATGTTCTTCATGGTCACCAATTGTGACAAGCCATTGGCCGGTTTCTGTGCGCAAGCCAGCAGATAAGAGGTCTTCGTTGCGGTCTACGACCAGGGACAAGATCCCCTCTAAGCGGTCTACGTCTTTTTGTGTAATGAAGATTGAGCTATTGGTGGCAATGGCTTCGGCTAAGGCAGCGCGGCCATCGCGAATGGCCCCGAGTCGATCTGGCATCAGACCAAGCAAACTAGCCGTCAGTAACACACTGACAAGGAGACTGACTTGGCCAATGGCCATACGAGATTTTGTCGAGAGGAAGTTCAACATTCAATACAACGACATCAGTGAGACGAGGGAGCGTTCTCTGTTTTGCTTTGGGATGTTTGAGTTGGCTCTGTGTGCTTTTCAAACATAGATTCAATGGAATCGTCTTCTGGATCTTCTTGGTCCTTGTGACGTTTTTTCTTTGTCGGGGAGTCCAACACCAGCAGAGGATTCACGAACTGCCAGGCAGGAACGGAAGAAAGTAAGGCAGTCAGGAGCACACCACTTCGAAGGAGCCAGAAAACATACCCCACTGACAGTCCGGTGGAAGCTGCGATACTCGAGGCCACATAGGTTTTTTCGGTGGCGACGGCGTCATTCAATGCATCACGGGCTTCATCGAGGTCTTTCAGAAATCCCGAAGAAGTTCCCAGCAATGATGCAATCTCACTCTTCAACGTCGTCCGATCAAACGACTGCTGGAACAAACCCATCAGGTCTCCCGCTGTCCCTTTTATCCCGTTGCCCTCCCTGAGGTGCTCTATCAGGGCTGTATCGTCTTTTGCCAGATGATTCAACTGGTTGGAGTCATTGGGATTCTCGCCCGTGGAGTTTTGATTGCCACCGGACCCATGACCGTGAGAGTTGCTTCCAGGGAGCAATACATTGCCTGACACTTCGTCCTCTGATTCTCCGGCGTCATCCTCTCCGCCCTCTGAGGGAGATTCCGATGGAGGATCAGCAGTGGGCGGAAGAACGACAACCGGCAGATCGGTAATGGTCACGGCAATCTCTTGGGTGTCGGTTGCTGTGCCATCTGAGGCTTGTACGATCACGTCATAGACGTTGTCGCTTCCGACATCGGCAGGTGTTTGGATGTTAGGAGCTGTGATAAACGTGAGAGTGCCTGTCGCGGGATCAATGCTAAATAAGGCCGCATCGACGCCACCGGTTATGCTGTATGTCAAAGGTGCGCCTTCGGCATCAGTGGCCGTCACACCAGTGACACTGGTGTTTCCGGTAAGAATCCTGACGCTTGCACTGGTGCCTCCTCCATCAGAGGTAATAATGGGATCATCGTTTTGTGCCGTGATGGTGAGATTCACAGTCACGGTGTTTGATGTCAGCCCAGTCAGATCATCGATTGTGTATGTGAAGCTATCCGTGAGAGTCTCTGTGCCGTTGTGAGTGTAAGTGACGGTCCCATCAGCATTGATACTGTCAATGGTGCCGTTGGCTGGCCCAGAAAGAATGGTAATGCTGGTTAAATCAAGGCCATCATCAGGATCGCTATCATTGTTTCCTAGATCCAGGATGGTGGTTGAGCCTTCGTTGACGGTGAAACTATCAGCCATCGCGACGGGCGAATCGTTCACCGGATTGACGTTAATGGTTGAGCGGGCAGCGGCACTTTCGGTTGTCCCATCGTTGACGAGCACATCGAACAGTCGGTTGCCATCAGTGGGGGTGCTGGTATCGGTGTGCTGGTACTGAATGGCTTCGATGAGGGTTTCGGTCTCGGCTTCAGTGAATGTGCCACCACCCGCTTTGGTTATGGCTATGTTGGCGGTCCCTGTCCCGGTTGAGATTGTCACATTGTAGTTGCCAAAGGTGGTATCTCTGCCTCCTTCCGCCGTGGCTAGGTCAAACGTGCTGCCATCGAGCACAACAGTTTCGGCAGTGCCGTCCAACAGACCACTGACCGCGAGTTTTACGGAAGCAAAAGTGGAGCTACCTCCTACGACAACGTCTGTATCCATGTCCGCGATAGCGGTGGCGGCGTCGCCCTCGGCGAATGTGAATTGGTAGTTATTCCCAGCCCCAGAACTATCGTTGGCATCCAGGTCAAGGGTCGGAGCGGAGGTGACCGTAATTGCCACATTGTCGGTGTCGCTTAAGCTATAGAGGTCGCTGGCTTCTTGAGCCGTTAGCGACCGATTAAAAATACGAACGTCGTCGAAGAAGCCGCTGTGTTCGGCTGTTACCGGTCCACCCGTACTGCTATGAAGGGCTCCGATGTAAAAAGAGAGGTTGTCTAGGCCATTTCCGGTTGCCAGGGAAGTTTCTAAAACCCCGTCGACGTACAGGCTAGCGTTGGCGCCGTCATTGGAAACCGTAATTTGATGCCACTGGTTGTCATTGATTTGAGTGGTGGTCGAGAGGTAATCAGCATCAGTCCCCGATAGCCCCGTCCAAAATCCGATAAAGCCATTATTCGTGTTGATGGCCATGTCGTTACTGCCAAACCCGGTGATTTCCATCCCAAAAAGGGTGGGGCGCTGCCAGTAGAATGCGTTTGTTCCGGTCTCGGTTGTTTTTGCCCAAAAGCTGAAGGCGAATTGTGACAACCCGTTCGTGGCAGCCGTTGGGACTTCCGCATGGTCATCGACGCCATCGGTGCTGAGTACGTTTTCACGCTCGGCATCGGCCACAACAGCGGCTCCATTGTTCAGAGTGGCGTCATTGGCGCCGATCGCGTCCGTGCCATCGACATCGAAGGTATACTTCGTCGTGAGATTGGCGTCCCCATCGAGCGGCGCTGTGCCAGTGTTGCCTTGATCTTTCGTTATGATCTCCAGACTAGCCGCACCGCTGTAGCTTGTCGTGGGAGCAAACATCAAGCCATTTAAGGCTGTATTCAAGTTCGCGATGGTGCCTGCTAATGTCATGGTGGCATCAGCTGTGCCATCACCGATGCTGAACGTCAGGCCAGTCGTGCCGGACAAGGTTACGGTGCCATTGGTGGCCGTCAAGGTTATCTGCAGCTCACTGCTGCCAGCATCGGGATCCGAAATGGAGATCTGATTACTCGTGCCACTGGAAAACACCAACGTCGTGTCTTGGTTGGTCGTTTGAGATGTCGGCACCGCGTTGACCGGTACCTCGTTGACTCCGCTTCCGAACTCAAAAGCTCCAATGTCCGGTGTCCCATCGCGTGCGAAGCTACGCTGATCGACGGCCGGTGCACCGGCCGTTGTTCCGGCGTTAATGGCAGTATTGCCCGTGAGTAATGCGTGTGTCCGCGTTGGGCCGCCGTTGTCAGCTAGGCCAACGAGATTGGCACTGGCTCCTGTAAGATCGCCGCCGCCGAACCCGGTTGCCCCGCCGACCGTTTCGATGAGGTTGGAGCCATCGCTGCTGAATGTGCCGAGCACATCGGTATTCGAGCTCGTAGCCGTATTGTCACTGACAATGGTGTTGGAGATAGTGACCGTTGCACTACTGGCGAAAATTCCGCCACCGTTGTTTGCATTGTTCAGTGTGATGGTCGAATTTTTCACGGAAATCGCGGTGTCGGTCCACAGTCCACCTCCTGCGGAGGTTGATGTGTTCCCGCTGATGGTAACGTTGGTGAGAGATCCACCGTCTGCTCCGTGGTAATAAATCCCTGCCCCTTTGTTCGCTAAATTGTTAGATAAAAGCACTCGATCAAGATTCAACGTGCCATGTACGTGAAAGGCGCCACCATCGCCACCTGTGCCGTCGTTATTGGTCAGGATGGCATCGCTAAGGCTTAAGGTGCTGGAATCTTCAACACGTACTCCAGCGCCACCTGATCCAGTTTCAACACCGTTTTGTATGGTAATCCCGCTTATCGTTGCCGTCGCGGAGTTACGTATATGAAATATACGGTCATCATTATTACCATCAATAATGGTTGTTGCCGCGCCGTTCCCTGTGAGAGTGAGATCATCGGTTATGTCCAAGTCACCTCTGACTGCAGCATCCTCACTTGTTCCGGTAATTGAGAGCAGATAGTTACCACTCCCCGTAAACGTAATGGTATCAGCGCCGACAGTGTTATTGGCGGCTTGGATGGCTTCACGAAGTGAAATGCCGTCGGTTCCTGGTGTGGCAATCAGGTTTGTAATATTTGATGTGTCACCTCCGTCGATCGTATCGCTGGCTGTGTTGACGGTGACAGTGGCCAAGATGCTCGCAAAGCTCTGTTGTGCTTGTTCATCGAGGGCGATACTCGTTTCGATTTCACCCGTGGTAAATTCGAGATCCCAGTCGCCTCCTAGGTCTGCACTACCGGTTAAATCATTGCTAGCTGCGATATCCGCACCCGTAAGCTCTGCCAAAAGTGACGCGGCTTTCTGCCCTCCATAGCCTTGTCCAAAATTGCACCCATAGATGAGGAAATCCGCTTCTTCAGTTAAGGCTCGGTTGATGATGGTGAGTTCATCTGCATATTTCCCATTCATTGAATCAAACGTGAGATGTCCTGTACCCAGCCGAAGTTCTGCTTGATTTCCATGTGAAATGATATGCACCGCATCAATGTCGGATCGTTGTCCAAGAATTTCCGCAATGTGTTCCATTCCATCACGTGTGCCATCCAGCAAGATTGCTTCCGCGCTGTGATTAATCCCGAGCAATAGCGTTTTGTAATCCTCAACGCTTGTATCGATAAACACGATTTCTTTGCGATCGGAAGGAGTTGTGGTTGTTGATAAAGCCGAAAGCAGGTCAATGCTGTTAGTGAACGGGTTTGGAAACGTTTCAGGTGTGATATCGACATCGATGTCTTGAATCTCTATATCTTGCGCAACTTGGTCTTGGATAATTTCTGCTCCAGTGACGAAGGCCGCACCATCAAACATGATTCTCGGTTCAAGTGCGAGGAGCAGTCCCAGCCCCTTCGTCTCTTTACGCGTACAGGCTTTTTTTTGTAGAGCTTCCGTGTCGGTTGTACACGTTTTGGTGTGGAATTTTTTCTTGATGTCTTTTTTTGGCTTGGCAGCCCGACGGATCGTTGATTTTGCTGATTCCTTGGTTGGCAAAGTTTGGCACAAGCCGACCATGAAGCTGGAGATCACCTGACTTCCTATGTAGATATCATCCCAGAGCATAAATTTCTCCATTTTCCTTGTCGGTTTTGAAGCCTGTGATCTTGTCTCCATCTTGAAACATATTGGATGGAGTTGATCTCTGCCGTGTCACGTTCAGGGACTTTGAGAATACTTGTGGAAGTTCCTCTGATATTTCGATGAGTAACATGAGTGAAATCAATTGTGATAAGGAGGGAGAACAGATAGGGAACATTGGCCGCCATTGCAATGAGTTGATGCGCATTTGTGCAGGTTCTTCAGAAGCGCTACTAGAGCTCTCGATAGCATGGTTTCCAGGTATTCAATATCACCCTCAGAAAATCCGAAAGACTGAACTGTAGTTCTGTAAACGCTGATCAATGAGTGCTATTTACAACGAGTAAAGAAGTGCTTGCAGGAACGAGGGAAAAAGTGGAAAAACGGTTTTCCTGCCTGAGTGTTACGGTGCGGGGATCAATGAGCTTAGATGGTCGCGCGCATGTTAGTGGTGTGCGAGTCTGTTCATCGGCAAGTTCGACAACTTGAATGGAAAGTCGTCCACATGCATATGTGCGATGTGGATGAAAGTCTACACAGTGCGTATTTCCAGGATGGTGGACCAGGATAGTGTATTAGGACCTTAGCGATGACAACAAACATTTCATATATGTTGGCAAAGATCATAGCCATGACGTTTGTCGTGATTATCTCGGGCTGCGCAATCACTCCCGTGCCGTTGACACCTGAAGATCTTCAAAAGCGTGTCGACGAAGATTTGGGCCAGCTTTCACAGTATCAAGAGCCGGTGTCTCGTCCTATAACATTGTATGAAGCGATGGCGCGCGGGTTACGGTTTAATCTTGAGGCACGAGTGCAAGGGTTGAAGGAGATGGTCGCGCATCGTCAGTTAGATCTCGCACATTATGATTTATTGCCAAAATTGGTCGCCGATGCTGGTTATGCGGGCCGAAACAATTTTAGTGGAGCAAGCAGTCGTTCGTTAACCACAGGTCGGGAATCTTTGGAGGGTTCAACTTCAGCTGAGAAAAATATTTATTCCTCCAATTTGACCCTGAGCTGGGATGTGTTGGATTTTGGGCTGTCCTATGTGCGTGCGCAACAGGCATCCAATGATGTCCTGATAGCCGAAGAAGATAAGCGACGAACCGCCAATCGGGTCATTCAAGAGGTGCGTTCAGCCTTTTGGAAGGCTCTTGGTGCTGAGCGTGTGCTCGGGCGGCTGTCATTTCTGGATGACTGGGTCAATCATGCTCTTTCAGAAACACAAATTATTCGTGCTCGGGTCTTGGAGACTCCGCTCACGTCCCTGCAATATGAACGTGAACTGTTGCAGGCGCAGCAGGAAATTCAACAAATACATCAAGAGCTTTCTGTATCGCGAATTCAGCTGGGAGAATTGATGAATCTTGAGCCTGGTGAGCCGTATGAATTAGTGATGCCCAAGCGGACTCCATTAGTTTCCAAGGTGCAAGACAGTCTTGATGAATTGGAACGCAAGGCCTTATTGAATCGCCCTGAACTTCGCACGGTAGACTATCAAAAGCGGATCAATGCCAAGGAAACCAGGGTGGCAATGTTGGAATTATTGCCGAGTCTCGACACGAATGTTGGAGGAAATTGGGATAGCAATAGTTTCCTTTTTAACCAAAATTGGCTGAGTTATGGTGCGAAAATCAGTTGGAATCTTATGAATGCCTTCCGGTATCCCGCGCGGTTGCAAGTGATTGATGCCCAAAAAGAAGTCTTGGATGTGCAAAGCCTAGCCCTTACCATGACGATCATGACCCAAGTTCATGTGGCAGCGGCGCAATATGAGGCTGCTTTGGAAGAAGTGAAATTGACGAAACGATATTTTGACACTCAGATGAAAATTGCTGCGCATGTCCATCAGTCTTGGTCGTTGAATCGATTGAGCGAACACATGGTCATTCGCGAGAAAGTGCAAGGGTTGCTGGCAGAGTTACGCTATGAGATGGCCTTGGCCAAATTGGAAATGGCCTATGCCAATCTGTTGGCTGCGGTTGGCGAAGATCCTTTCCCTGTCAATCTGTCGGATGAAGAAGTTGATCAGCTCGCCATGCAACTTCAAAAGCGCTGGGAATGGTTGGCTCAGCATGCCATAGTTTCGACGTTGAAGTCTGAGGCAAAACAAGGGCAGGAGCAAGAACTGGAGCCAGGCCAGGAACAAGGCCAGGAAGAAAAAGCGGAGCCAGGGCAGGAGCAAAAACAAGAGGAGCAAGGACAAGCAAAGAATCAAGAAGAGGGAGGCGCACAGCCATGATACGAAGATGTTTTGGATTACTTGGTGTTCTTGGTGTGAGTGTCCTGCTCATGAGCGGGGCAATGAGTTTTGCCAAAAGTTCAGGGATTCAGTCTTCCGACTTGAATGCGGTTCGAGGCGTGGTGAAACCTTCAGAAGAAGCCGTCATATCAAGTGAGTTGCAAGCTCGTGTCAAGCGGATGCCATTTCGCGATGGGCAATGGTTTAAAAAAGGAAATCTTCTAGTTGAATTTGATTGTGCAAAGTATTGGGCTGAGCTTGCGGCTGCAAAGGCTGAGCTCGAAGCCCGAGAAAAAACTGCTGTGAATAATCAGGAGCTTGCGAGCTTGAATGGCATCGGAAAATTAGAAGTTGAAATTTCAGAAATTCAAGTGAAGCAGGCCAAGGCGGCAGTGAGAAGTGCCAATATTGCGATAGGACATTGTAAGATTACTGCGCCTTTCTCTGGGCGAGTGGTGAAGACGCTCGTGCATCCGCATGAAAGTGTGAATCCGTATGATGAGCTTGTGAGTGTGTTGAATGATAAGACATTCGAAATTGAATTGATTTTACCCTCGACTTCCTTGCGTTGGGTGACAAAAGAAAGTGCGTTTAAATTTTTCATTGATGAAACCCAGGAGCTCTATCTGGCGGAAGTCCTCGAAATTGGAGCGCGAGTCGATCCCGTCAGTCAGACCATTCGGGTGTTTGGGAAATTTAAAGAAGTACCAGAACATGTCTTAGCGGGGATGAGTGGAAGTGCGAGGTTTCTGGAAGAGAAGGCGCAGGTTCGCTCGAAAAAATCTTCGTTCAGTCCAAGTTCCACTCCACAGCCTTCAACCTCAACTGCAACCCTCAAGTGATCCTTGCAGTAAAGGAATGACCAGCTAGCCATAATGAGTACCGACTTCCAAAGGGGCGGACAGTCGTCTGCCGGAACGCCGGTGATGGAACCTCCGCCCGACACGACAAGATCTATTCCGCCCTCCTCAGCGGAAACAGCGTACCCAGTGCCGAAGCCTCCTGAAGTTGACCCGCACCTTCTCGTCACACTCCTTCAGTTAGAAAGCCAAGCTCGTGCTGCCCAAACGGTGAAAGAACTTTGTTTTCTCTTGGCCAATGAGACGAGGAGGCTTGTCAGTTTCCGGCAAGCATGTGTGTTTTCATTTGGGGCTCATTTAGGTACGACCTGCCAAGTTGAAGTCGTCTCAAGTGTCGCAGTAGTTGATCGAAAGTCACCCATGGTGCAATGGATTGAGGACGTGGTGAAAGGACTTCGGGAGCAGGAGGCATTGCACGCGCCCTGTCATTTAAATGTTGAGCAATGCCCCAAGAATTTACAAGCTGATTGGCGACGATTTGCATTTCCTCATGTCTTATGGTGTCCGATCATATGGGGCAATCAACAGGTGATGGGTGGCGTGTGGTTGGCTCGAGAGCGCCCCTGGCAAGATAGTGAAATACAACTCATTCGTCGATTTGCCGAAACGGTCGCCCACGCTTGGAATGCGTTGGGCAAGACGAAGACATCGGTGAAGCATTGGACGGTATCCAAGCGTTGGCTATGGATCGGCTTGGCATTCTTCCTGGGGGTGATGTGTCTTCCTGTCCATCTCTCGACCTTAGCGCCAGTTGAAGTTGTGGCCCGAGACCCCGTCGTGGTCACCGCACCGCTTGATGGCGTGATTGCGGATGTGATCGTTCAACCAAATACGGTCGTTCAAGAAGGGGATATCCTGTTTCGGTATGAAGACACAAAATTCCGCACTGACTATGACGTGGCAGAGAAGAATTTGGCGGTTGGGTTTATGGAATATCGGAAAATGACACAAGGGGCATTCTTCGATGAGGAAACTGGTGCTGGCATGCCAGTCCAAGCGTCGGAGGTGCGTTTAAAAGAAGCAGAGCGAGACTATGCATGGGAAGTCTTGCAACAAGTTGACGTCAAAGCAACGCGGCAGGGTGTGGCCTTATTTGGCGACAAATCAGATTGGGTTGGGAAACCGGTCGTGATTGGGGAACGGATTATGGAAGTGGCCAATCTGCAGGAATATGAATTGAGGATTGATTTGCCGGTCGAGGATGCCATCGTCTTGCGAGATGGGGCAGAAGTTGAGGTATTCTTGAATGCCGATCCGTTGACAGCTATTCCAGCTAGACTGACGCATGCGAGCTACCATGCAGAAGTCTTACCAACGAGTGAATTGGCCTATCGCGTGAAAGCGGAGATCACTGACCGGCCTGAAATCATGCGTATTGGCTGGCAGGGGACGGCTAAAATCTATGGTGACCGCGTGACGCTCTTTTTCTATTTGTTCCGTCGACCTCTCTCCGTGTTTCGCCAAACAATAGGCTGGTAATGGCGACGACCTCATCTCAAGAAGATGTCGCGCTTCCCCCTCTGCGGGAAGACCTGCAAATTCTCTCTGGGACACCGACCGCAGAAGGTGTTCCGAGCTGGAATATCCTCGATCCTGTTCGTCACCAATACTTCCAAATTGGCTGGACGGCCTTCCAATTACTTTCTCAATGGCATCTAGGATCTGGGACTCGTTTGCTTGAAGTCGTCTCGAGTTGTACGACGGCGAAGGTCACGCAGCGAGATGTCATGGAGCTGACTCAGTTCCTCTATCGTCATAATCTCACGAAAGAGGCGCCGATGGGTGGGAGCCAAGGGCTGTATGCGCAAGCGGAACAGGCCAAGCAGCATTGGCTGCTTCAACTGCTCCATACCTACCTCTTTTTTAAAATTCCGTTGTTCAATCCTGATCGTTTTCTGCAGAGAACGTTACCGATCGTCGCGCCGTTCTTTACAAAATTCGCATTGATCTGCATCGTCACGTTAGGTGTCATTGGATCTATCGGGGTTGTGCGCCAATGGGAATCGTTTGCGAATACATTCTTGCATTTTTTCTCACCCCAAGGTCTCACGGCCTACGTCTTAGGGTTGGTCGGGATAAAAATTTTACATGAATTGGGACATGCCTATACCGCAGCTCGGTATGGATGTCGAGTCCAAACGATGGGTGTGGGATTTCTCATCATGGTGCCCGTGTTGTATACAGATACGACCGACTCCTGGAAGTTGACCTCTCGGAAGCAACGAGCGGCTATTGCTGCAGCAGGCACGGTGGTGGAATTAGGCATTGCCATGATCGCCACCTTCTTGTGGCACTTGTGTCCGGAAGGCGTCGTCAAGAGCGTCCTGTTCGTCTTAGCGTCGACGAGTTGGATTATGGGACTCTTCATCAACTTGAATCCTCTGCTTCGTTTTGATGGCTATTATGTCTTATCCGATTGGTTGGGAGTACCCAATCTTCAATCGCGTGCGTTTGCGTTTGGACAATGGACGTTGCGGGAATGGTTGTTTGGATGGGGTGATGCCCCACCTGAAGCGCTTCCTCGACGTCGACAACGCATTCTGACTGGATATGCTTGGGCGATTTGGATCTATCGGGCCTTCATGTTTTTGGGCATAGCGGTGTTGGTGTATCACTTCTTTTTCAAGGTATTAGGAATCTTACTCTTTGTCGTAGAAATCGGATGGTTTCTTGCATGGCCGATGTACCAGGAAGTGCAAGTATGGTGGAAGCGACGAGAAGAGGTCATGCAATCATGGCGTGGGCGAGCGGTGGGTGCTGTGGTGATGGTGATTCTTCTGCTTGGACTGATTCCTTTAGATCGTGTTGTCGCCATTCCGGCTGTCCTCGAAGCACGCGACCGTTCGATTATCTTCTCATCCGTGCCGGCAAGAATTGTTGAGGTGATGGTGTCCCAGGGGGATCAAGTCTATCAAGGGGACATACTCCTGCAGTTGGAATCGCCAGATCTTGATCGGCAGATTCTTGCCTTGGAGGAGCGTCTTGCTGCGCTGGAGTTTCGTGTGCAACGTGAGGCGGCGTATCAAGAAGACAGGGATGATCATCAAGTTTTATGGGAGACGCTGCAAGGAGGTCGGAGGGAAATGAAGGGTTTGATCAAGTCTCGTGATCAATTAACTCTCACAGCGCCATTTGCTGGTGTGGTGACGGATATGCCGTCTTCTTTGCATGAAGGACGGTGGGTCAGTACCGATTTTCCTCTCGCACATGTGATGAACCCTATGCACATGGTTGTGCAAGCCTATGCGATGGAGGAACAACAGGTGCGATTACAGGCCGGGAGTGAGGGATGGTTTTATGCCGATGATCTGGCACGCCGACCTCGACATGGACGAGTGCAAGATCTTCGGCAGGTTGATGAGTCACATTTCACGTTAACCTATCTGGCTTCACTGTATTCTGGCCCGATACCTGTGCGACAAGATGATCAAGGGAAAATAAAGCCAGAAGCCTCAATCTATCGCGTGACCTTGGATGTGGAGGATGACGGTGAACCCTGGACACAAGTGGTGCGAGGACTTGTCCATGTAGAAGGTGAATCGCGAAGTGTCGTGCGGCAACTATGGGAGCACGTGGCCGCAGTCTTCATTCGGGAGAGTGGCATGTAGATAAAATGGATGAAGAAAAATTAATCGTGCTCATGAATGCCTCTCTCAATCGTTTGTAACCTTCACAGTAGCCGACCTCGATCATTATCTCGTCATTTTTATTTTATGTTGTTATTCCTTGAAGGCTGAGAACTATTCCTTCACGACTTGAACTCAGGGTGTCATCCGCACTTGTCCTCTCCAGTCGTATCCATCCCCTGCGGTATTTTTCTTCAATAGCAAATATGATCAAGTCAATACAATCTCTCATAAACATCATTATGAGGAAATAAAGTAGGCAAAAAACTCCAAAAGCTGCAAGAGATTTGTGAAATATCCGAGAAAGGAGATGGGGGGTACCCCTCTATTGAGGGGTGTATCTCAAGCATCTTCAATGCATGAGCTTGAAATATTTGAAGAAATAGAAGGCATACGGACCGATCCATGGAAAAGATGATTTGTAAACCTGCCACTATAGATGCCGTTAAGGAAAAGACACGCTCACCATCGAAGGACAAGACAAAAGTAGAGGCCAAACTTAAGAAAAAGATCTCATCGCAAGAGGACATTGAAGCATCGAGCGGCATTGGCTTATTGGTCGCGCTGGAACCCCGCATCATGTTCGATGGTGCCGCCCTCGCTACTGGTGCTGAAGTTCTTCAAGACACCACCACGACAGATCAAACCGTCATCCCGGGGATCGATGGCGAGACGTCGACCGGATCCACCAACACTGATACTTCAGATGATGCACTCTGGTCGTCTGGCTTGACGCTCTCCGCTCCTTCTGACCGCAAAGAGATCGTGTTCATTGATACCAGTGTGGATGACTTCCAAACCCTCATGGAAGGCATTGATCCCAATGCCGAAGTGATCCTGCTGGATTCCACCCGCGACGGAATCGAACAGATCGCAGAAATTCTAGGCGAACGTAGAGACATTGATGCCGTGCATATAATTTCTCACGGGGATTCAGGTGAATTGAGGTTAGGCACGGGTGTGCTCAATCTCACATCCATGCAAGCAGCTTATGCCGATGAACTGGCGACGATTCACCAGTCCTTAACTGAAGAAGCCGATTTCCTCATTTATGGGTGTAATTTTGGTGAGGGTGATGGAGGACAAGAAGCGGCCTCACTACTCGCGGAGCTCACCGGCGCAGATATCGCGGCTAGTGATGATTTAACTGGTACTGAAGCGCTAGGTGGGGATTGGGTCCTTGAAGTCCAAACTGGCACGATTGAAAGTGACGTGATCATCGATGAGCAGGCCCAAGTAGAATTTTCTGGGGTGCTGGATATCACGACGGGGTTGGTCGGTAATTGGAGCTTTGATGCCGATGCCACCGACTCTAGCGGCAATAGCAATGATGGGACGTTATCAGGTGATGCAGCGATTGATACGACCGATGCCACGGATGTTGTGGGTGCAGGGAAGCTTTCGTTGAATGGTACCGGTGATTATGTCAATCTCGATGCGCACATCTCCAATTTCAGTGCTTTGACCGAAGGCACCATCTCCGCTTGGGTGCAAACGACGGATACTGGTGAAAGTACGATCTTTGGTCATTCCGACAAGGATGAAGCCAATGAGTTAATCAAATTTGGCATTGAAGGGGGGCAGCTAAAATGGCTCAACCTTAATGATGCCTTTGATGATGTCATCGTCTATAGCACGGCAACGGTGAACGATGGAGCGTGGCATCATGTGGCTGTCACAGTTAATTCTAGTGGGAATACCCTCTATATCGATGGCGCAGTGGCCAGCGTGAGTTATTCCAGTGGGAGTGCTACGACCACAGCGTTCTTTGACGATATTACTGCTAGTGATGCTGTGGATATTGGACGTTCGGTTCGAGGCGGCGTCGCTGAAGGGGAATTTGATGGTTTACTTGACGAGACCAGGGTATATAACCGAGCTCTTTCTTCAAGCGACATTGGGGAGCTTGCCAATCTTGTTCCCACAGATCTCGAGGCTACTGCTACATCTGTGGGTGGGTTGAGCCTGAATGAAGACGGCGGGAACGATGCCTATCTGATTGCCGATGACGGTGGTGCGATTATTGGGGGACTCACGTCTCTCACCGCTGAAGTTCGTTTCTCCATGGATTCATTTTCGAATAGCACAGGTTTTTTCTCCTACGCCACAGCTGGTGACGACAACGTGTTTAAGTTCAATATTCGCGACGATGGAGATTTGAGCCTCAGCATCAACAGCGTGAAGGTCAATTCGTCGGCTATGGATTACCGTTTGCTGGCCGATGGGTCTCAACACACGTTGTCGGTCACCTGGAACAGCACTGGTGGTGCGTGGGAGATGTTTGTTGACGGATATTCGATGGATAGTGGGAGTGGCCTGGAAACGGGTGTGACCCTGGCGGCTGGTGGAACACTCGTGATGGGTAACGATCAGGATAGTGTTGATGGTGGATATGATCCGGCCGCTGAGGTCGCGGCCACTCTATACGATGCACGAATATTCAATGACGTGCGCTCCAGCACAGAGATTGGAGACAACTACTATACAACGGTGTCGAGCGGTGAGAGTGGTCTGGTTGCGAACTGGACGTTTAATGATCTCACGACGAATGGTGTCGTTGTGGATACGGTTACGGGCAACGATTTGACGGTGAAGCATGCGAGTGGGGTCGGCTTTGTGGCTAGCACTCCGGTCCTTACTCTAGCAATCAATGAAAATGTGTCGAATGGTACCGTCGTTGGGACGGTGTTGGGGACCGATCTTGACGGCGATTCTCTGATCTACACTCTTACCGATGACGCGAGTGGACGATTTACCATTGATAGTAATACAGGAGTCATTACCGTTGCCGATGGTTCTCTTCTGAATTATGAAAACAATACGAGTCATACGATTACAGTTCGTATCAGTGATGGTACTTCGACCTACGATGAAAGCTACACTATCGATGTGAATAATCTGGCTGAAGGAGTCATCGTCGTTGATACCACTAATGATAAATTGGATGGCGATACGGATTCCTTAGATACCCTGCTTCAGAATAAAGGGGCTGATGGTGTCATTTCTCTCCGTGAAGCGATAACCGCTGCAAATAATACCGCAGGCATAGACACGATCAACTTCAACATTCTGGATGCGTTGGTCGACGGGGCGCATACGATTCAAATCAATAATCCTACGGATGGGGGGAATTGGGAGCTTCCGGGAATTTCAGAGGGCGTGATTATCGATGGCACGACAGATTCAGATTTTGCGGGTACCCCGATTATTGAATTAGATGGGAGTTTCACCACCTATGAGGATGGCTTGGTCTTTTATGAAGGGTCCGATGGCAGTATTGTCCGTGGCCTGGTGATTAATAGCTTTGCCGGGGATGGGATCGAGCTGTTGGGGGCCGATAACATCACGATTGAAGGAAATTATATTGGGACAGATGTCACGGGCACGATTGGCAAAGCCAATACATTCCACGGGATTCGGTTGAATTCGGGTGCCGCCGACAACGTAATTGGTGGTACGACTGCCGCGACACAGAATGTCATTGCTGGCAACACCTTGGACGGTATCTATATCACCGGAACTGGGTCCGATCGCAATACCATTCAGGGCAATTATATTGGGGTCGATGCGACCGGGGTTGTGGCGATGGGGAACGGCGATGACGGGGTGGAAATACGATCAGATGATAACATAATCGGAGGAAATACAGCAGGCGCCAGAAATATCATTTCTGGCAATACGTCGGATGGTATTGCCCTTGTTGGTGATAACAATCTTGTTCAAGGGAATTATATTGGCACAGACGTTACCGGCACGGTTGATCTGGGAAATGCTGACGATGGGATCGATATTTCTGGTTCAAATAATACAATTGGTGGGACCACGGCAGGTGCTAGGAATATTATTTCAGGGAATGCTGACGGAGTTGAGATTGGTAATTCTACTACAACAGGAAATGTTGTGCAGGGCAACTATATTGGGACCGATGTCACCGGTACGCTCGACTTAGGTAATAGTGACGATGGGATTCAAATATTCAATGGGGCGACTCTCAATACCATAGGTGGAACGACTGCTGGAGCCAGAAATATCATTTCTGGAAATGACGGAGAAGGCATCGATATATTTGATGTGACAACTTCCAATAATACAATCCAAGGAAATTATGTTGGACTGGATGCCACGGGGACGGCTGATTTGGGCAATACCAATCAAGGGATTCTGATTGATACGCAAGCCACCAATAATACTATTGGGGGAGCTGTTGCGGGAGCAGGCAATGTTATTTCTGGGAATGATGCCGGAGGTATCATCATTGGAACCGATGCGGATGGGACGACGATTCAAGGCAATATTATTGGGTTGAATGCGGCGGGAACTGGGACGATCGCGAATACGGGCGATGGGATTACTCTGAGCAGCGACACTAGTCAAGTTGGTGGAACGACTGCTCTGGAAAGAAATATCATTTCAGGCAATACCGATGACGGGATTCAAGTGGCTGGAACGGGCAATATTATTGAAGGTAATTATATTGGGACGGATATCACGGGAACTGTCGATTTGGGTAATACTGATGAAGGGATAGAACTCAACGGGGCCACGAACACCATCATTGGTGGATCAGTGGTAGGCGCGCGCAATGTGATTGCAGGAAACAGCAGTTCCGGCATTCGTGATGAAAATTCAACGGGGACGATTATCAAAGGGAACTATATTGGGGTTGATGCGTCTGGTACTGCCACGATCTCCAATTCCTTTGGTATTCAAACATGGGGTGGGTCTAGCAATGGCATTATTGGGGGCTCTGGTGCCAATGAAGGGAATGTGATTGGGGGCAATGTCAATCAAGGCATTCTTCTCTATTCCTCTTCCGGCTATATGGTGCAAGGGAATTATATAGGCACGGATTCGACCGGAACACTCGATTTAGGGAATTTGGGCAATGGGATTGTCATTTCGACCTCAGGGACTAATCATCTCATTGGTGGCACGGGGGCTGGCGAAGGCAATGTGATTGCGTTCAATGCTCTGGATGGCATCACGGTGAGTGGGAGCACGGCCACCGGAAACTCGATATTAGGTAACCAAATTTATTCGAATACCGGCTTAGGTATTGACCTGAGTGGCGGAACGGAAGATGGGTTCGGCGTGACAGATAATGATACAGGCGATGCCGACACCGGGGCCAACCTCTTACAAAATCATCCGGTACTGACTGCGGTGAATACGACGGGGAGTTCCGTCAGTATTACCGGCACGTTTAATAGTATGGTTAGCACCACGTTCCGCGTAGAATTTTACTCGAGTGCGACGGCTGATGGGGCAGGATACGGAGAAGCTGAACGATACCTCGGTTTTGCCACGGTGAGCACCGATGGCAGCGGGAACGCGACCATCAATGAAACGCAGTCGTGGGTGGTGGCTTCCGGCGAATACGTGACGGCCACGGCCACGGTCATTACAGATGCTGGACAGGTCGGGGTGGATGATGCGTTGGCCTATGGCAATACCTCAGAGTTTGGCATCAATGTGGTGGCCAATACTGGTCCGGTGAATACCGTTCCTGGGGCACAGGTCGTCAATGAAGATACCCTCCTAGCTCTTAGCGGGATTTCGGTCGCCGATTCCGATGCCAATTTGGCCACTGTGCAATTGTCAGTGACGAATGGCCTTGTCAACATATCTCTGAGCGGCGCTGCGACGATCAGTGCTGGCGGGAATGGCACGACGACCCTTACCATTTCCGGAACTCAAGCGGACATCAATGCCACCTTAGCAAGCCTCACCTACCAAGGGGATTCCAATTTTAATGGTAGTGATACCCTAACGATTCTCAGCACAGATGCTGGTGCGTTAACCGACTCTGATACGGTGAATATTACCGTGACGAGTGTGGTCGATGTTCCGGTTATTAGCAACTTAGGGGGTGACGCCTTAGCCTCCACCGAAGGTGACGGGGCGGCCGTGATTGACCAAAGCACCAATGCGGCGGTGACGGATGTCGATAGCGCGGACTTTGACACGGGGACTTTCACTATATCCTTCCAAGCCGGCAGTGACAGTGCGGAAGATGTGCTGGCCATTCAAAATCAAGGAACGGGCTCCGGGCAGATTGGCGTGAGTGGTTCCAACGTCACCTATGAAGGTGTGACCATCGGGACGTTTACGGGCGGGACGAGCGGTACCAATTTGGTCATTACCTTGAATGCCAATGCCGATGCGACGGCCGTCAGTGCGCTCACCCAAGCCATTACTTATGAGAACACCGACACGGACAACCCAACAACAGGTAGCCGCACGGTGCGCTACGTTCTCACGGATGGCGATGGGGGCACGAGTGCGAACTACGACACGACGATCAATGTGACGGCGGTCAATGATCAGGCAACTGTCGCCACCAACACGGGTGCAACGGTGACCGAAGGCGGCAGTGTCATCATTACTAATGCGATGTTGAATGAAGGCGATCCGGATGATTCCGGAGCTGGGATCACCTATCGACTCGCCGCTGATGTGAACAATGGGACGTTGCTGGTTGGTGGAGTGGCGATGAAGCGGTTTGACAACACGTTCACGCAGGCAGATATTGATGCGGGAATTGTTGTGTATAAACACACTGGTACGGAAGATCCGTCCGAGAGTATTCGATTGGGTATCGTTGATGGTGGTGAAGATGGCGCAGGCGAAACGTTTTTTAATTTCAATATTTCAGTCACCGCCGTAAATGACGGGCCCATTGCGGCGGATGATCCGGCGGGAACGATCACCAATCTGGCCGCGGATCCAGACACGATTGGTTTCTGGCGATTGGGGGAAACGTCTGGTACGACTGCCATTGATGAGGCTGGGAACAACGATGGGACATACAACAATGTGACTTTGGGCGCGACCGGTGCGGGTAGCGATACAGCTGGTGATTTCAACGGCAGCAATGCCTATGTGGATCTTGGCAATGTTGATGTGGCGGGCAGTGGTATTACGATGGCCGCTTGGATCAATGCCGATACGTTTGGGACGGGCGACGGTCGCATCTTTGGAAAATCGGATGGGATCAATAATCAAGACCACACTTGGATGCTGAGTGTGATTGATGTTGGGGCGGATGTCTTTCTCCGATTTCGATTGTCAGCAGGTGACTACACCGAAACTCTCATTGCGAGTGACCCGAGTCTTTCTACAGGCGAGTGGTATCACGTGGCTGCGACTTACGACAGCGCAACAGGTGCGATGGCTATTTATCTGAATGGCGAACAAATTGAAATTGCTGAACATAGCGTCGGGGGAGCGGTCGACCAAGATCCGAGTCGTAACGCTTGGATTGGCGGTAATCCTGCGGGGTCAAATTATTTTGACGGCCGTATCGATGAGGCATTATTGATGCAACGGAGCATGTCGGCCAGCGAAATTGCCGCACTCGCCGAGTTGGCTCCACCGGACTACAGCGTCAGTGAAGGCGGAACGCTGATGGTCAACGCAAGCAACGGTCTTTTACAAAACGATAGTGATGTTGAAGGCGATGCGCTGACGGTAACACAGGTTAATGGCGTGGCCACAGTCGGTAGTCAAGTCACGCTTGCGTCAGGCGCTCTCATCACGGTGAACGCAGATGGAAGTTTTGATTACGACGCCAATGGTCAGTTTGAATCTCTTGGTGTGGGGCAAACCACGACAGACAGCTTCACCTATACCGTCAGTGACGGCAACGGAACGGATACCGCAACCGTTGAGATCACGGTGAGTGGAGTCAATGATGCGCCGGTCGTCGTGGACGACCGTCCCGGCCTCACATTTGACGGGATTGATGATTTTGTTCAAATCGGTAGCGATTCAAGTCTGGAAATGACGAATACGATGACGATGGAAGCATGGTTTCAACCGACGAGTTTTCCTTCCAGCAATAGTGCGATGATTCTCAATAAGGAAGGCGAATATGAAGTTGGACTGTTTCCTGA
This sequence comes from Nitrospirales bacterium, assembly GCA_029261255.1. Taxonomy (GTDB): domain Bacteria; phylum Nitrospirota; class Nitrospiria; order Nitrospirales; family UBA8639; genus Nitrospira_E. The sequence continues at coordinate 20,355 of JAJDBQ010000238.1, read as the reverse complement.
TGGCAGTATTCGTTGGGCTTTTGCCAATACCGACCCAGGATGGGCCTGGCATGATACTGGTTATGTTGTGGACCTCAATGAATGGACGCATGTCGCCATTTCTTACAACAACGGTACCGTGATCACGTATGTAAATGGATCTGTCGTCGAAACATACAATGGCTCTGGGTCAATTGGTGATAGCCACGCGACTCTTGACGATCTTCGTATTGGTGGTCGTTCCAATAACCCAACGGATCAATATTTCCAAGGGGCGATTGGTGAGGTGCGAATTTGGAATACGGTGCGAACAGGGAGCGAGATTTCGACCAACTCCGATCTCTTATTGACAGGAAACGAGTCTGGCTTGGTCGGGAATTGGCAACTACGGGAGGGATCGGGCACTTCTGTGACTGATCTTTCATCCTCAGGGAATGATGGGGCCCTCGGCGGAGGAATGGCTGCCCAGGAACCCACATGGGTCGGCTATGCCACCGATCAAGATACTGTCTTGAATATTGCTGCCGCAGGGGTTCTAGACAATGATGTTGATGTCGATACTGATCCTCTCACGCTCACTCACATTAATGGTAGTGCCGCCAATGTAGGGAGTCAGATTACCCTCTCCTCTGGAGCTTTCGTCATTCTAAACGCCGACGGCAGTTTTACTTACGATCCAAACGGACAATTTGACAGCCTCGCAGCTGGCCAACAAGCATCTGATCAATTTAGTTACACAGCAGATGATGGAAATGGGGAAACCGATACCGCGACGATCGACGTTACCATTTTTGGGATAAATGACGCGCCGGTGAACACCGTCCCGGGGGCGCAAGCGGTGGCTGAAGATACAGCCCTCAACATCAGTGGGCTGTCCGTCAATGACGTGGACGACAACCTGAGCACGGTGCAGCTGGACGTGACGCAAGGGATGTTAACGGTGACGTTGAGTGGGGCGGCCACCATCAGTGCCGGCAGTATTGGCAGCAGTACCCTGACCTTGTCAGGCAGTCATACTGACATCAATGCGACCTTAGCCAGCTTAAGCTATCAAGGCACGCTGAACTACAGCGGGGCAGACACGCTGACCATGACGAGCACGGACAGCAACGGTGCGACGGACGTTGACACGGTGGGTATTACAGTGAGCAGTGTGAATGATCCTCCTGTTCTTACAAGTCATGGTGGTGGGGCCACTGCAGCGCTTTCTCTAGCTGAAAATTTGACCGGCGTGACGACGATGGCGGCCACGGATGCCAATGGTGATCCGTTGAGCTATAGCATTGTGGGTGGAGCTGATGCGGCTCGATTTATAGTGGATCCGACGACAGGCGCTTTAAGCTTTGTGGGGGCACCGGACTTTGAGAATCCATCCGATGCGGGAGGGGACAATGTGTATGACGTTCTGGTGGGAGTGAGTGATGGTCAAGGGGGCACAGATACGCAGTCGTTGGCCCTCTCGGTGACCGACGTGATGGAAGGCATGGTTCTTCCACCCGCTCCACCCACACCAGACCCCGAGCCCACATCAGAATCCACACCTGAGTCGGAACCTAAATCTGAACTTGGTACACCAGGAGGCCCAGCCCAAGATCCAGGCACTTTGAGCCCAGGCAGTGGAGTGCTTGCTGAAGAGGGATTCATTGGTCGAGGGTTGGACGAGGATGCTGATCAAATTGGCCAGCAGGGGGTGGTGAATGTGCTCGATCTGCCGCCGTTGCTCCGGCCTGCGTCTTGGGCCACGACATCTGATCAAATTCGCGCGTATTACCCCGATCCTTTGGATCTAACCAAAACGGAGCTCTCTGCGGATGTTCTTCAGCAACTCAATCAATTTTCCGATGAATTAGGACAGACCATGGAGGAGCAGGCTGAGCAGCGTTCCTGGATTGTGGATTCAATAAAAGGGGCGGGGTTTACTCTCACAACAGGGTTTGTCGCGTGGATCGTGCGCGGGGGAGCGTTGGTCGCTGGCTTAATGTCGACCTTGCCTACGTGGCGGCATATTGATCCTGTGCCAATCTTGAGTATGAACAAAGAAGAAAAAAAAGTTTGGGCTAAGCGCGTCAAGGCTGCTGCTGAATTAGAAGCCCACCAACATCACGGCATAGATCAGATTCTTCGTGGGGCAGATCAAGAGGCTACCGCCCCCTTGCCTGAGTCACCTCCTAAGTCTTCATGAAACGTTCGAACCCATTGCTCTGGATCAGTTTCGGGTTGGTGTCCCTCACGTTGAGCATCCTCCTCATGAGTGATCTTGCGGTGAATTTGATCCCTAATCAAAATGTCGAAATTTTCAAGTATCGTCAAAAATATAGTGAAGCACTCGCTGTGCAATATTCCCTGCTGGCCGAACATGGAGACAGTCGGGCCATTCAAGAAGCGTTTAATCTGTTGGTGAAACGCAACGAGGATATTCTGTCTGCTGCCGTTATTTTGGCAAATGGTGAGACCTTGGCCTTTGCGGGACGGCATCAACACGTTTGGAAACAACCCCAGGGTGATTCCTCAACTCCAGATCATATTCAGGTTCCCATCTTTAATAGCACTGATCGGTGGGGTACCGTTCAGCTGCGGTTTCGATCTGTTGACGATGGAGGATGGCGCAGCTGGCTGAAAGATCCATGGATACAATTTCTCGGACTCGTCATAGGATCCTGCTTCATCGGCTATTTCTTATATATGAAACGAACGCTTCACCAGCTTGATCCCAGCTCCGTGGTTCCTTTGCGGGTCAAAACAGCTTTTGATGGGCTCAATGCGGGTGTCGTGATGTTGGATGCGCATGAACGCATTGTCTTGGCTAATAGATCCTTTGGGAAGATTGTTCAGCAGGATCCCCATACGCTTATGAGCAAAAATCTCAATGAATTTCATTGGCTTTCGTCCCCTTTAGGACTACCCTTAGAGGCCTTCCCCTGGGTGACCGCTCGTAAAGCGAAATGCTTGGAGTTGGATTTTCCTATGGCGCTATCGGAGACTTCGTCAGGGGAATCTAAAAAATTTCGTGTCAATTCGACGCCCATCCAAGATGACCAAGGTGATGTCCGAGGCATGTTGGTTTCTTTTGATGATGTTACAACATTAGAAGAAACCATTCGGGCTCTTGAAACATCAAAAGCTGAGTTAGAAAGCCTTGCGATGCGCGATCCGTTAACGGGTTGCTTTAATCGGCGGGCCTTATTCGAAGTGTTTGAAGATCTCCATGCGTCCTGTTCTTCTGATGGATTAGATTTTGGCTGTATTATGGCTGACATCGATCATTTTAAATTGTTTAACGACCGCTTTGGCCATGCCGTCGGGGATCAGGTGATTCAAGTCGTTGCCCAAATACTCTCGACAACGATTCGTCCCACCGATATTGTTGGGCGATATGGGGGGGAAGAGTTTTGTATTTTGTTACCGGGGCAAGATCACGAAAGCACTGCTAGAGCAGCCGAACGTCTGCGTCTCGCCATATCGGCCCAAGCCAATCAAGCTGTGCGGACAACAGGAGACAACCGCATTACGATGAGCTTTGGCATATCGTGTTTTTCGCTAGGATCTTCTGATCCATTAGAATTAGTGGATCAAGCTGATAAGGCTCTTTATGCTGCGAAGAATGCTGGCCGGAATCAAGTCGGGCAATGGACTCAGGAGGGTCCCCTCGCAGGACTCCCCATTGAGTTAGAATTGTTAGAGTCTTTTGCTAGGATGTAGGAATGGTAAGATCACGTATTGCTCTATGAAATTTCCCTGATGTATTGCAGTCCTCTCTCACTCTTGAAAGTGAACGTTCGTGTGTGGGCGCGAGGCTTGCTGGTTTTGTTAATTTTTACTTGAAGGAGAACTGGTTAGGTATTCAAGGGGTGATAGGGAAATGTTGGACTGGAAAAAGAGAATCCCAGGACAGTATTTTACACATCGAATGCTTTAGATCTTGGGTTCCATGGCCTGATGTAACGTCTCTGTGATCCAGAGTTTAAAGAATCGTTGCGCGGATTGATGATAGCCCTTGAGTGTTTGCGAGACTTCTGACATAGAGAATTGTCCGTCAATGAAGAAATCGTGGTCGATGAGATAGCCCATCTCTTGAATCGGCTGTGCGATTGGGACTAACCCATGGCGCACGCAAACCAAATCATTCCCACCGTTTAAATTCATCAAGACTTCACTGTGGGTGGCTTTCATTTCTCCGGCAATGCCAGCCCAGACTAAGTCCCCAGTCCATTTATTTTGAAGAAGTTGATGCCATTCCGTGTTTGTCACTCCCAGAGCTGATTTTCGAATGATATTGCGAAATCGTAAACCCACGCGCAGTAAGAACTGAGGTGGATATTCTTGCTCCAATGCTGTGATGGCTACCTGAAGATGGTGAGAGAAATTCTGCCAGCCGTCGTATTGCCTGGCCACCAATGTGAGAGCACCTTTTCCGAGGACTAATTGCCAGTGTTGGTCAGTACTCATGAAATTATAGGCGGTCTTATCTTGTGTGAGTGAAAACATCGGGAACACATTTTTGACATGTTCCTGAAATCCGACAGGAGGAGCAGATGCAATTTTTAAGTTTTGAGGGAAGGTTAATTGACAGGTGACATCAAGCAGAGGGGTCTTGGTATACATGACCGTTGGTGTCGTTGTTTCAGTCATTATCCTGCTTTCTTTGCTCTTCCATTACCGCTTCTGAGAGGGGGGCGGTTGTGAGTATCCTTATGCTAGATGACTATTTTTTATCTAGTGGGAAAATGAAGCGAGTGCGCGTCGCACGTTATGCGACTTGAGTTTGGGCGTCTTCCATGAGATCTAGCATGGTCGAGAGTTGTTTGCCTGCTTCTAAGAGACACATGGTGATCGCTTCTTCATCCAAACCGGTCAGAGTCCATGATTCTGGAGCGACGAGTGCCTTCCACTGACCTTTCCCGTTTGGTGATTGAAACCCTTCCGTGAGTGCACATGCAATATTGAGCAAGGCTGCCTCGAATTGATAATCAGGGGTGCCACTGGGATTATTTTGATGTCGAATGGCTTCACCTAAATTGATGGGTAGCTGCCAGGAGTTGACGAGTGCTTTCCCCACTTGGGTGAAATCAAATCCGATTAATTTTTGTTCAGTCGTATGAATGGGTTCGCCGTTGTTGGATGAAGTCTTGATGGCTTCTTCTGCGAGCTCCGGAAGATGTTGGTAGAGTAGGAGATGGCCGAGATCTCGAAGTAATCCTTCTACGAACATTCGTTCGCTATCGACTAAGAAACATTTTCTCGCTAATTCTCGTGCGGCCAATCCGCTGAAAAAACTATTGGCCCAAAAGATATTCATATTCATCACTTCTTGGGTTAACCCGGAAAATGCTTTGGTGACTGATACTGCAAGCACCAGGTCATGTAAGGGTTGCATGCCCAAGATCCCGACTGCACGGGAAATCGTTTCCACTTTTCTTGGCATGCCGTAGAACGCGCTGTTGACCAGCCTTAACACCATAGCGGTCATGCCGGGATCAATACTGATTGCTGCTGAGAGCTCAGCCATTGTGGAATCGGGATCATCTATGACTTTTTTGACTTGGAGATAGACCTCTGGCAACGAAACGATCGAGGAACATTGTTCGACTAATTCTTCAGCGCTTTGCATACGTTGGTGCTCTTTAAGCAAGTGGTGCGAACAAGGGTTTGTTCAGGTATTACGGTTCTGTTCGGCCACTTGATGCTTGATCTTAAGGTATGGATTGTTATCGTCAGGAAAATACAGTGTTGCCCGTAGTGTTTTGGGTCAATGTGGGGCGGTGTGGTCGTTCATGCGTGACGCTGTGGAGGACAATCAGCGTGACTGTGGGTTTGGTGTTTTAGATTTGAGGGGGGTCGCTTGAAGAGGCATGCTGTTTATGAATCCGCTTTTTCCCCCAGGTGATGAGTCCAAAAGATAGTAGTAAGGCTATTGGTACGAATATTCCTGAGGCAAGCGTCTCGTTGGCTAGCAAGCCGACGTCATGCAAGGCTTTGAATACATAATGGGCTAAGCCACTGAGATAGTAGGCGATGACAATGACAGAAAGACCTTCGACGGTATGCTGCAGCATGGCTTGGCTTTTGGTGGTTTGGTCGACACTAGCCAAGAGCTTCATATTTTGATCTTGTTGAGCGAGATTTTGCTCCTGAAGCACGAGTTCAACTTTTGTGCGAAGCACGGCTATGGTTCCCTCGAAATCTTGTTCCAAGGCATGAATCCGGCTGACTAATTGTTGGTATCCATCCGCGACTCCAGTAATTTTCCAATGAACATAATCGGTCAGGGTGCGGCATCCCGGGAGTGCATGCTCTTGCAGTGCTTGGGTATTACTATGCACGATCCGGTCATAAGGCACCGATGCGGATAAGCGAAAGCGCATCGAGTCTGCAAGACGGCCCACTTCTAAGAAATCATGGGTGAGGCCTTCAAGCCACTGTTGTAGGCGTATGTGTTTAGCATCTTTCAGTTCTTTGGTGATGACACTTCGCTGGTACAAATGGCGTTGTTCATAAATTTGCACTTGATCGACCGACCGAGAAAACGCCTTGTACGGTAAGAGAATGAGGTGCGTGTAGTTTTCCAACGTAATGAGGATATCAATGAGGCGTGGAAGCTTGGGAAGCAGACGTGAGGCGGTTGGTGCCCAAATGAGGTACCGTTCCCGGCCATGTTCATCGGGCGTGAAGCTTGTAGCGACGGAGATATCTTCCTCTAGTACTTGGCTGGCATAGATTTGCGGGCCAGGTAAGAGCGTGGCCAGGGCTTCTTGATCGTAGGATTGGGCTGGGGTGATCACAATGTCCAGTGCATTCACTTCCAAGCCCAACGGTGAGAAGGGGAATACATATCGAGGAAAGCTCAATGGCCCAAACCCCAATGGAGTATTGGCGTTTTGTGGGATATGCCAAATCTGATAACTGTAATATTCGGTGTGTGCTTCCCATTTGGCAATGAGCCGATCTCCATTGTCGGCAGTCTTGACGCCAAATCCAACCTTTTCTTCAAGTACTATTTGAGAGGGCTCGATGTCTAAGCAGGTGAGGAGTTGCTGGAATTCCTTACGGCTTTGTGGACGCTCAATTGGTGGATTGGCCATTCGTCGCGCCGTATGATGAATGTGGGCAGGAGCGTCGAGCCATCCTTCTAAGTATTGTTCCTGGGATTTGTGAAGCTGCCTGAGGAGACCTTTTTCTTGTGAGGTGGGTTTGAGGCTCATGGTACAACGACAGGTCGAATCTGTGTGTGGGGCTCTCGTGGACTGATATATGCTCTGGTTCTACACTAGTTGGCTGTCGAGTCGCAAGAGGAGTGATGGCCGTCGAATATATCGTATTGGTCGTGTCCGTGTTCTCGTTCGTATCTTACTCTTGTGCGGTGGTATTCAGCTGACTTTCAATCCAGTCTACGAGACGATTTTCAGCCCAAAACGGATCTTCTTGAAGCTGTCGGCGCTGGAGAAATCCGCAATGTCCACCATAGTGAGTCAACAGCAATTGAATGAAAGGGTTCTCATTGAGTGAAGGATTGTCAAAAATGTTCACAGGAATGAATGGGTCATCTTGTGCTGAAATAATGAGAGTTGGAAGGACAATGTCGCTGAGCGTTTTTTCGGCGGCACTTTTCGTATAATAGTCTTGCGCATCGTGGTAACCCCCATCGGGGGCAGTGTACACATTGTCGAATTCCCTCATGTTTTGGATTTTTGGAAGCTGAGAAAGATCCCATTTTCCCGGATAGAGTTGCGCTTTGTGCTGGAGCTTGGTCTTGAGGCTTCTGAGGAAATGTTGGTGGTAGATCCAATTCGATGGACGAAGCAACGCCTCTACGCATGCTGCAGGCCGAATGTTTGGGGATACGGCGGCGACTCCTCGAAGTGAGGGAAGGCTCGCGCCTATTTCACCAGCTAATTTCAGCGTGAGATTACCACCCATGGAATAGCCGATTAGCCAAATATTTTGGCACCCGTCTTGTTCCGTGATTTCTTGAATAATGTTTTGGTAATCCTGGCTAAGGCCATTATGATAGAGCGTAGGGGTGAGATGTTCTGAGCCTCCACAATTGCGTTGATTGATGCGAATACAGTTCCACTCTTTGGCCAAGATTTTCTGCGTGAGGCCAATCATGTAGTGCGACTCAGTGCAGCCTTCAAGCCCATGAATCAGCAAGATCGTGGGTTTGTTGTGGGGGACAGGTTGCCAATGACTTTTCGTGAGCAGTCCTGTTTCTTGAGTGACCTGAAAAACTCGCTCGTGCATTGGCGTGGTGGGAGAGATGGGTTCACGGGACCACCACCGTGGAATGAGCGTCATTCGGTGGGGACCTCTGAGGAACGGGTGAGGATCAAACGGGGGGAAGTTCAAGCTAGGACGTTCAGTGACTGGTTGTCGTTCAACGGCATATTCTCGATGCTCGATTATTTTGTGCCCGGATGAAGCAGATATCTAAACTCACCGTCAGTATAAGATGTTGAGCGTCTGTTTGCATCACCGTATTCTCGTTGGTGAAGGAGATGAGTGTGCCGACGGTTTTAGGACGTCATTATTGACAGACCATTCATGATTTGGTTACAGGAGCCATGAGGGGACCTACTCAATGGGAAGACAGAGTGGGATAGGGCTAATATTCAAGCAGCCGACAAACTACAGGAATAGGATCACTCATGAGTCAATCGAAAAAGCCCGAGCCTTCTGGTGGGCGAGAAGGCTTCTTAATTTTTATGGTCGTGGGTTGCGGTATTTTAGCCACGCTGTCGATGAATTCGCTGACGGACTCTGATGTGAACATGGAAGAGGGTGCAGTGACGAAGGAGTCCGTGCAACCAGACAGTAGTGGGTCCAAGAAAAAGGAGAAACCTCTGGCGCTCATCGACGTGCCATTGTCCACTGGAAATGAACCCATCGATAAACTGTTTGTACAATCAGGGTGCGCCGTTTGTCATACGATTCCTGGCATTGCTCCCGCCCAAGGGCGGCAGGGCCCAAAATTAGTCCTGGGAACAAATGGGCCCAAGCGATTGGCTGATCCGACCTATCAGGGTGAGGCCGAGAGTGTTCGGGAATATATTCAGGAATCTGTGCTGACCCCAGGAGCATATATTGTCCCGGGGTATTCTGATCGAGTGATGCCTCGGTGGTACGGGAAGCGGTTGAATGCGAAAGCCTTAGATCGCATTGCCACGTATTTGGAAGAATTACGAGAGTGAGGGATACGGGGTGAGCACGTTATGTGAGACGCTTCTCTGGTGTTATGGGTGGAAACGGAATCCGAATAACAAGCCAATGTTGATGTTGTCGCTAGCTCTTCGATCTTTAAAATCAAGATCTTGAAAGGTGAAGATCAGTGTGCTCGCCAAGGAAATCGTTCGGTTCACATTAAATGAGGCGGTGACACCAAACGGGAAGATATAACTCGAATCGTCGTCGCTGTCTCGTCTATTAAGATCAAGATCTGCATAAACGATCCCGAATCCTCCAAATGGTATCAACGAGACTGAACCTAAGGGGATATGGTATCGGGAAATTCCAGACAAGCTCACTTGAGTTAAATCTCCACCCGGCGTGATCAGCAGTTGCGGTCCAATTGAAAAATTTGAATCGAGATAATAATCACCTTGAAAGCTGAGGGTGAATACTGTGTCATCAGCAGTATCCGCAAGAAAACCAATGTCTGTCCCAAACCCCCAAGGACTTTCCGCACGGGCCTGGGGATTGCTCAAGAAAAAAGCAATGAAGAGGGCAATGATTGCCAATAGTGTCTTGAGCCATTTATCGATCATTCCTAACGGTTCTCCTCTTTTCAGATAGCCCTTGAATGAATGTGGGAATGTTTTACAGAACAAAGAATATACCCTATTTTATCGGTCAGTTTCATCATTTCTCTATAAAAAAAAGGGGAGACCTGCCTAAAAGTTCTGGTATGCACAGCTCTCCCCTCGATCTTTTCATGGTCATCAAGCACTTCTATATTCTGGAGCTGTGATGTTCTGAGAAGTTACTCTATGAGACTTGCTTTAATCTTTTAGCCCTACTGCCTCTTTGCCTGCCTCTCCGGCATCCTTTATCGTCTCGCCGGCTTTCCCAGCAGCATCTTTAAGGGCGTCGCCTGTGCTATCGACGGCGTTTGACACCGCGCCTTTGGCATCTTCAGCCGCGTCCGTCATCGCGTCTCCTGTACTTTTCATGGCATCACTCACTGAATCGGTGCCTTTTTCAATCGCGCCATCAATGGCTTTTCCTGCCTTTTCAGCTGGTCCATCTGATTGCTCCCCGCAACCTGCCGCAGAAAAAATGAGCGCACTGGCGACGATTCCATGTAGTCCTAATGCATATAGACGTTTCATTATCAAACCTCCTGTTAAAAGATACTGAATCCGAGGGCGTTGTTCCTGGAGTTAGAATGGTGAAAGAGGGAAGGGGCATGACTGACTAGGATATAGAAGGTCTCCTAAACGGATGGCCAACTATATGCGTCATGAATGAGCCTTATTGTAGCGCAATTAGAAAAAAGAGCAATGGCGACGTTTTGCCCTTCCTCGGTTCATGAATGTTTGGGTGGTGATGAAATGAGGGAGATAGGTAGTTTTACTTATTTGTGGGATTTGTTTAATGATGATGGAATTGTCTCTTTCATCGTTCCAAAATGGGATCCGATAATGAGACAGAATATGCAAGAATTTTTCATTGGAGTTGGGTCTTCTGTCTTTTTGCCTTAACTTTTTTTATAACCCGTCGATAAGACTTGGTAGATCATGTGAAAATTTTCTGTTGGGATCCACAATTTTAATTAGTTGAGGGTGTTATGGCAAAACCGGTAGGAAAACTCAGAAAAATTAGTCTCAGTGAGGTGTGGGCCAATGAAGTTGATGGGTTTGCCACGTGGCTTCAACAGGAAGAAATTTTGGAAATGTTGGGCGAGACGTTGGAACTCAGTTTGAAATTTGCTGGTGGAGACGCTCCATTAGATACGCTGGCTGGCGGTGTGTTGGTGAAGGATGTCAAAAGTGGTCATTATGTCATCGTCTTGGGGCATTTGGATGAGATTACCCCAGAATCATTGGGGAAAATGATTATGTATGCTGCCGGGTTAGAAGCCAAGGCTATCATTTGTGTCGGGCAAGAAATCACCGCTGAAATTAGACAAAGTTTGGATTGGCTCAACATGGTTTCTCGCGATGACGTCAACTTTTATGCCACAGAATTGGAATTATGGCGCATTGATGATTCGGTGCCTGCCCCAAATTTCAACGTCGTCTGTCAGCCGAACATGTGGGCTCGGCAATTGAAAGCTGGGCAAGAGCCGGAGCAAGCAGAATCGACGAATGCTTCCGTGCCCCAAGATAATCCGGAACCAACCCCCTCAAAAGACGATCCATCGAAGGCCTCAAAAGAAAAAGTGGCAACCCCACAAAGTAAACAAAGTCCTGCTCCCAAGGATGGTGTCTCAGTTCGTCAGAATTTTGTGTATACAAAAACGTTCTCTTGAGGATCATCAATCTAAGCGTAATATTTGGTGTACGACACAGTTGAAGCCCGAGAGATTATGGGCCCTGGCGTAGTGGGTTGACACTTCCGGGGCCTTCCTTGTTTATGTCTGACTCCACCTCGTCCTATGGAGTAAAGAAGCCTTCACGTTCCTTGAATCTCGCCAATTCCATTTCTCTTTTCCTCATTGTCATGCCAGCAAAGTTAGAAGCAAGGACCTGAAAGGTCTTGCAAAGCTAGCAGTTCAACGCGTTCATTTCTAGACAGAGCGAGGGACATTCGGTATTCTATGCACCCTCATTTGTCTATGGCATCTTCAGAACACCATTCCTCAGCTGATTTTATTCGGACGAAGATTCTCGCCGATCAAGAATCCCAACGATTCAGTCAACGCGTGCACACGCGATTTCCGCCTGAGCCAAATGGCCATTTACACATTGGTCACGCGAAGTCCATGTGTTTGAATTTTGGCATTAGTCAAGAATTTTCGGGTCGCTGCAACTTGCGGCTGGATGATACCAACCCAACCAAGGAATCGATGGACTATGTCCAGTCGATTCAGGACGATGTTCGATGGTTAGGGTTTGATTGGGAAGATCGTCTGTATTTTGCCTCAGATTATTTTGAACAACTGTATGACTACGCGGTCAAGCTCATTCAGAACAATAAAGCCTATGTCGATAGTTTGACGGCAGAGGAAATTCGAGACTATCGCGGGACGTTGACTGAGCCGGGAAAAGAAAGTCCTGATCGACAACGGAGTCTCGATGAGAATCTGGAGTTATTTTCCAAGATGAGGGCAGGGGAATGCGAGGAAGGGGCCTATGTCTTGCGTGCCAAAATCGATATGGCTTCGCCGAATATCAATATGCGAGATCCTGCGTTATATCGAATCCGACAGGTCACACATCATCGGACTGGGGATACTTGGCGAATCTATCCAACATATGATTTTGCCCATCCACTTTCTGATGCCTTGGAGGGTATTACGCATTCCTTGTGTACGTTAGAATTTGAAGACCATCGACCCCTCTATGACTGGGTGCTCCGCGAATGTGAGGTGTCCTGTCACTCACAACAAATCGAATTTGCGCGTTTGAATCTTGCCCACACGGTCCTGAGTAAGCGCAAACTCCTCCAACTGGTGGAGGAAGGGCACGTGAACGGGTGGGATGATCCTCGTCTGCCAACGTTGAAGGGCCTTCGGCGCCGGGGATACACTCCGGCAGCTATCAGGAATTTTTGTGAACGTGTTGGTGTGGCGAAGCGCGATAGTGTGATTGAGATGGGAGTGCTAGAGCATGCGATTCGGGAGGATTTGAATCGTTCAGCGGATCGAGTCATGGCCGTGCTTCATCCGGTGAAAATCATTATTGAAAATTACCCCGAGGGACAAGTTGAGAAAGTTGAAGCTGTCAATAATCCTGAAGACGAGAGTCGGGGGACCCGGCAACTTTCTTTTTCACGTGAGATCTATATAGATCATGATGACTTTCGAGAAGATCCTCCCAAGAAGTATTTTCGACTGTCTCCTGGGAAAGAGGTTCGCCTCAAATATGGGTACATTATTTGTTGTGTCGGAGTCGACAGGGACGAGAATACAGGAGAGATTACGGCGATTCGATGTACATATGATCCGGAGACGAAACGGGGAGGTCTGCAAGCTGGACGAAAAGTGAAGGGAACCATTCATTGGGTGTCTGCGCAAGATGCTTTGCCAGCTGAGGTGCGTGTGTACGAAACGTTATTGCTGCCATCAAACCTTGATGCCGAAGGTACATCACAAGGTTTAGAGGCAAAGCTGAACCCAGATTCATTGCAAGTCCTCGAAACGTGCTGGGTTGAGCCTAGCTTGAGCGATGCGACAATTGGGACCCCATTTCAATTTGAACGGCAAGGATATTTCTGCTTAGATTCTGATTCTCGCAAGCAGAAACTCGTGTTTAATCGAACAGTTCCCCTTCGTGATTCGTGGGCGAAAATTGAAAAAAAGTAATAGATGGCCAGTGGTGGGAATTATCGTATTACTTCCATTATCTTCCTATGAGCTCTAATCCCTCTATGATTTTCTTAGGAGCCAAGAGACCGGTCATTGTCGAGTGGAAGACTGGTATCCTATTGATTCCTATTAAAAAGAATTGTGAAAATTAAAAATTCCTGAGAGTCGCCTCATTCCGTAGATGTCGTGAACCTTTCAATATGTAGCACAGTTGCTACTCTCCCCCCCTCCTGGCCTGTTTTCAAATTAGCGCTATCACCCGTTAGATTGTCCTCAAATACTTAGATCAGACCGTGGGTAAGTGGGTTTTTCTTGTTACTTAGGGAGAAGCAAGGATAGGAAACTTTACCTCTTCATCTGTAGTATGCGCCTCATAATCAATCTCTTGAGATTGAGAACCCCATTCTTGGTTTTTGAGTTAAGACTTCTCAATATCCTGCCGATATATCAATGTAGATGGCAGGAATGATACACCGCTTCGCTGGGGGATCTTCCACATGTTAGGGAAAGCCTGTTTTGTTGCAGCCATGATTTTTTTAGCCTGTTGCGTGGCTGTGCTCTCCTGGTTTGGATGGGTGCACGGTATATCGTGGTCCCGACGAAGAACGAGTTTCCCTACTCACGTGTAAGTCCCTTGATTCGGGTACTGTGTGCCCCTGCCTGTTTAACGTATTCAATCCTTCACAGTTTCGCAAAGACCACGGTTCTTATCTTGCTGCATGAACTGACCGATACGTCATGTTGGAAGCACGGAGAAGAAATGAAGGAAGCCATGTCTTGGCTTCTTTGATTGCTCTCGCGCTTGTCGAAAAAAATATGCCGTTGTCATAGACAACAGAAGGTGTGATATGGGTGAAAGTCGGCGTCCTTCAAAAAAAATGAATGGTCAACAAGGCCAAACAATGATGGAGCCTAACTGGGCTGAGGGCGAGTCTTATCCTGAGACAGAAAGTTTAAATGATACATTTTGGCGATGGGAATTTCTGCGTCGTCGGGATGACTATAGACAGGATTGGGAAAAATATTTTCAGTCAACATATGAATATGATGTGGCCTGCGCCAATGATCCAAATTATCCGACACGTTATCGCAAGAAGGTTTTTTCTCCCGAACATCCAGCTTTTAAGGCGCGTATGCCGAATTCATTAGAAAAATATCATTTGAGTGGTCTTCCGAACCCCGCCATCTCGAAACCTTGGATGCTGTCGTTCGATTCGAATTATGGGCGACTGTATTTTGGTCAGGGTCCGGATTGGCTCGGTGGTGGGGAAGAAGTCAAGTTATGTTTGTCTGAATGGCGCGTGGCAGCGGTGTTTGATCTTAAAAAATCTCTTTCGCCGCAACTGGAAAAAGTCCAAACTGATCTCTTGGAATGGCAGGAGCATCAAGTCGGGCGAAATCTTGAACGCCGCAAATGTCGCGATGAATGGCCTCTGTACTTGCGAGTCCTTGATGGGGTCGAATTGAGCATTCCATTTCGAGAGCTCGGGAGCAGGCTTCTCGATATTCAAGATGATGATGTGGCCGAAGCGCGTATTGCCAAGTTGTATAAAGAAGCATGTCAAATCAGTTTGCATTTCCCTGAATAGCGGAAGGCTGCTGTGGTGGTTGATAGATGAAGATTTATCAACGAAATTGGATTTGTGCAAAGTGACAATGTGTGTTGAACGAAAAGTAGGGAACAAATATGAGTAAATTAATCGATGCGTTAAATCGGGTGCAATCTATGAACACTGACGAGACATTTGCAACATCGAATAGTTTAAGTCCAGATGCCGCTACGGCCGTATCAACTGGTCATGTTCCTGAACCGAGGTCTGCCGCCATCTCAAAAAAACGGTCAGCTAAAACAAGTGTGGATGTAGAAAAGCCGCTGTTTAATATGGCTGCAGATGATTGGTTAGGCGTCCTTCAGCAAGAATACCTCAAGCATTTTGTTCGAGAAGGTGGTGGGGCTATCAAAGTTGGGGTCTTTCCTGATCCTGATTCTTTGCAAGGCTGTCAGGACGCTTTGGATGGTATGGCGAGCGCAGAAGCGTATATTTTTGCCAAAGTGGATGCTCGATTTACAAAAATTCATATGGTTGAGCGGCTCTTCCATAAAATTGCCAAGCAAGTAGATTGGGATGATTTAGCCTACCGATTTGTGCTTCGGCTGTTAGTAGAACATGGCTATCAAATTCCCTCATGTCGTGATGAATTTTCATTGCGTCAAGTCGCGGCATTGAACGAACGGAAAGAACCGATGCTTCGTCGGGATGTCCAAACATGGCTGGAGAAATCGATTGAAGGCGATTCTGGACTTTGTCGCGAATTCAGGATGGCCATGATTCGATTATGCTTGGCTCAATTTGAGGCAGGCGATTCAGATCGCGTGTTGGCGACTGCTGTTAAGGAGTGGCTCTGTGGTGATCTCCGTCTCATCTCTGGAGTCAAGAAGGCTCTGATCTACCAAAAAGTTGCGCGCCACAATGCACGACATATGCTGACATCATTAACGCGATGGTTGCGCTTAGCCGGGAGCGGAGGGCTCATTTTATCTCTTGATATTTCACGGTATTTTGTGAAACCCAATGAAGCTCCAACAGATGGTTCATTGACCTTTACCCCCTCCGCGACAATGGACCTCTTTGAGTTGTTGAGGCAATTTATCGATACGGTTGACGAGATTGAAGGAATCCTCATAGTGGTGCTGGCACCTCAGGCGTTTCTGACGGATGCTCGTAGAGGGGTTGATCGGTATGAAGCATTAAAACTTCGAGTTTGGGATGACATTCGGCCAAAGTATCGACAGAACCCTTTAGCAGCTTTGGTCAGAATTCAAGGGCAAGAGCAAGAAAGTGCATCACTGACGGCACTTGCTCCGCCCAAGCTCCTTACGCAAGGCTCAGTACCTGAGATCGAAGCTCGACATGTCGTCGAGGGGCTGCGCGCAGGTGTTCCGAATAAGCATGTGGTGACAGCATTAGGCTGTCTGCAGCCAGAAGTGGAAGGGCGTTTTCGCCGAATGTTGGAAGCCACACAGCAAAATATTACGAGTGGACCTTGTCCTAGAGGGATGGTCCTTGAGGGTGAATTTGGGAGTGGAAAATCTCATGTGCTCGAGTATTTGCAGCATTTGGCACTCGATCATAATTTTATCTGTAGTCGAATTGTTATCAGCAAAGAGACGCCATTATATCATCCTGTTCGTCTCTTTTATTCAGCCATAGAATCAGCGATTGTTCCTAATAAACAGGGAGAAGTCTTTGCAGAAATCGCTGGTGAATGCGATGTGTGGACTCCTCGATATAAAGAATTGGTCGCGTGGGTGAATAATCCTGATAATCAAATCGATAGTCGATTTGCCGCAACGTTATTGCTGTATGAGCGGATGAGTTCGGATATGGAATTAGGTCATCGCATGGCCAGATTTTGGACGGGCGATCCTATTGGGGTCGGTGATTTAAAGAAATATCTACAAGAAGCAGGCTTTGGCGGACAATATACGTTTGGGCGGGTGTCGGCCACAGAGCTCGCACTCCAACGTTTTCAATTCGCGGCTCGTTTGATGCAGGCCGCGGGATATGCTGGGTGGATTTTATTAGTTGATGAAGCGGAACTTATCGGTCGCTATTCAGTCAATCAACGTGCGAAGTCCTATGCGGAAGTAGCGCGATTGATGAATATGATTGATGGGCAAATGCTCCCAGGGCTTGGGACGGTGGTGGCCCTTACGAATGATTTTCGAGAAGAGATTTTGGAGAAAAAGGGCGACAGTGTGAAAATGTTAGAGAAGCTGCGATGTAAGCAAACCGACTCTGATGGTATCCTAGCAGACAAAGCTGAAAAAGGGATGGGTCTACTCCAGACTCAACGTATTCCGTTGGGGCAGCCTTCTTCTGGAACAATTCAGGAGGTGCATCAGATTGTTCGTGGGCTCCATCTTAAGGGCCACGGTTGGCGCATGTGGGAGCAGGATGCAGAAGGTCCAGCCACTATTGTGACGGGATCCAGTATGAGGAAATATGTGAAAAGTTGGGTGACCGAATGGGATCTCCTTCGACTCTATCCTGGCGAGGAATGTGTCGTTGAAGTATCGACATTAAAGCCGTCCTATGAGGACCCAAAGGATGTGCCAGAAGTGCATTGGCCTGAAGAAAGTGACACTGAAGAACTTGCTTCTATTTCTGATGCCCTCTCGAATGCTCCAGATGAGGAGGCTGAATTAGTGGCGCCGGCCATTAACTGGGCATCAGAGCCTTCGATCCCTCCTTCCTCGTAACAGTCAGTCATTTGGTGTAACAACCAGTGTCTGTGGTAATGTGAATCTGATCATATGAGTCGGTTTGCCATGGTCACGCAATCTATAAGTTTCATCTTTGCATTCGACCATACGCGTTCTTCTTGAATCCTACATGAACATCTTGCCATTCTTGGCATTTTCTGTTTTCTAATTTCTTCAACATACGTGTCACACCCTCCTCCTTCCCCTCTATCCACAGTGTTTCGTTTGTGGTGGCCCTTAGCCAGCAGTTGGCTCCTGATGGGTGTGGAATTACTGCTCGTCGCGGCAACTATTTCTCGCTTAGCTAATCCGAAAATTCATCTCGCAGCTTACGGTGGTGTGGTCTTTCCACTCTCTCTCTTGATCGAAGCGCCGATCATTATGATGTTGGTCGCCTCCACGGCTTTGTGCAAAGACTGGCCGGCCTACCGCCTCATGCGGAATTTCATGTTGACCTTAGGCGGGATCCTGACTCTTTTTCACATCATTCTAGCTTTTTCCCCGGTATATGACGTGGTGGTCACAGTAATGCTGGGAGCCCCAGAGAGTATTTGGGAGCCCGCCAGAATGGGCTTGCAGTTGATGACCCCATGGACCATGGCGATTGCCGTGAGACGGTTTTTCCAGGGGTTGATTATTCGTAATGGCCGTACACGATTGGTTGGCTTGGGCACACTTATCCGATTGGGCGTGAGTGCGTCGGTTTTGCTGGTTGGCTTGGTGATGCAAAACGTTTCAGGAGTTGTCGTGGCTACGGTGGCGCTTTCCACTGGTGTGCTTGCTGAGGCTGGCTTTATGTTTCTCTGTGTTCGGCCCATTGTGCATGACTTACAACACAATACAGCCATCCCCGAGAGCAAGCTTTCGCTACAGCACTTAGTCAAATTTTATTGGCCGTTAGCCCTGACGCCGTTGATCACCATAGCCACGATTTCTATTGGAAGCGCGGCTATCAGCCGCATGCCAAGGGCCTTGGAATCTTTGGCGGTATGGCCAGTGCTAGGTGGACTGACCTTTATGTTTCGAAGTGTGGGTATAGCGGTACAGGAAGTCGTTGTGACGTTCGCTGATCGACCTCAATTTCTTCGTCCCATACAACAATTTGTTTGGTTCGTGGCGTTGGGAGCGAGTGCGACGTTGTTGATAATCGCGGTCACGCCCCTTTCAACTCTATGGTTTGAGTCTGTCGCTGCGCTGAGTCCGGAACTTTCTGCGTTGGCCAGCTCGGCGCTGTGGATGGCCATTATTCTGCCAGCATTGAGTCCTTGGGAAAGCTATTTTCAGGGAGAATTGGTCGCTCGTGGGGCGACGACCTATGTGACGCAAGCCGTGAGTTTGTATTTATTAGGAAGTTCATGTGTCTTAATCATGGGAATTGCGTACGGACAGATCGCCGGATTGTTTGTGGGCGTGGCTGCAACGTTGACGGGTATGAGCATACAAATGTGGTGGCTATGGCTGCATAGTCATAACATACGAGGAAGGCCCAAGAGCGTGCATAAATCGACTTCTTGAATGGGCATGTTGAAAAAACCCGCGAGCCTTCGCCAAGGCTACGGCTGACAGGCTCGCAGTTCCATGCCTGCCGAAGCGGCTTCGCGCAGGCAAGTCGCCATTTTGCCGTGCTCACGTACTGAGCGTACGCTCCGCGCGTCAAAAGGGCTGCGGCCTTGCTGGACGAACTTTTTTGAACATTCCTCGTCTGCTGCTGCCAGGATCTTCTTGGGCGAGTATCTGCCAAGTGAAAGGCAATATTCAACAGTCCTTGAATACTGGATTTCTGGTCGAAACTCGCTTCATCTGGTCTTGAGCGATCTTTCCTCACAAGTTCGCCATATTGAATGCAATTACATACAAGGTGCATGGATTTTCATGCATCATTCTCACAATGTCAAAAGAGAATGTGTTTGGTAACATCTTGAATTATTTAAAGAAAAGCAGCTGAACGTACATGGCTTACAAATGGAACATTATTTGCTTTTCTTCACGTCCATATGAGCAAAATTTTAATCATTGAAGACGATCAATTGGTTCGAGATTCTGTGTCACTTTCGTTGGAATCAGTTGGGCATGAGGTGATGGAGGCCGCTACCTGTCAGGAAGGTCTTCAAAACCAGAAGCAATTTGGTGCGTCGGTGATCATTTCTGATGTTGTGTCCTTAGAACATGATGGAGGAGAGCTTCTTCGTCAGATGCGTAAACATTCTTCTGATCTGCCTCTGATTACCCTTATGGGGACCTTGTCTGATTCTGATAGGACATCTTCAGGTTCTCAATCTGATGTGCCCCTATCTACTCACACCCTACAAAAGCCCTTTACCCTCGATGAACTCCTTGCGACTGTTCAAAACGCCTTAACGCATTGAGTCCGTTCAAGTCTCCTAACGTCGTATCTCGCCTAAAGCATTTCCAAGTCGTGTTCTATCCATTTTGCTTAGCTAATAGCTATTCGGCTCTAGATCTCACCTCTAGAAGAAGTTAATCGCTGGGAGGTTCGAAATGACCAGGCGGGCGTGAACCCCATGGAAGGGTTGTGGCACGGATTTGTTTAGACAAGCTTTGAAGGTTCACATGGGCGGCCCGAATGAGTTTCGGGTCTCCATGATGAATGAGGTTGGTTAATAAGACAAACAAATCAGGATGGTCC
>JAJDBQ010000237.1 GCA_029261255.1 Nitrospirales bacterium | reverse complement strand
AGATGTAAAACCGTTCGTGGTCGCTGACGTGCTGATACGAATTCATGACTATCACTCCTTGGGTCAGATAGATGGTGACGGCACCGCATCGTACCCGAGTGGAGCCTCTTGAGAAATTGCACTTATTATATGAATCCGCGGCCATTATGAAATGTCATATTACGGGTCAAGTCTATTGTTGTCTCGTTTTCGGAGCTTTGCTACAGTCGCGACATGGCTAGGCCTTTACGTATTACCTTCCCCGGTGCGGTGTATCATGTGATGAATCGAGGTGCTTCTCGGAAGCGCGTGTTTACCCATCATGCTGATTATGAGGTGTTTCTTCAGTTGTTGGCAGACTGTCATCACCGGTGGGATGTAGAAGTCTTGGCGTACTGTTTGACGGGGAATCAGTATCATCTGTGTCTGCGCACGCCGGAGGAGAATCTGCCTCGTGTGATGCGTCATGTGAATGGCGTGTACACGCAGCATGTGAACCGAACGCAAGGCCGAGATGGCTCGTTGTTCCGAGGGCGGTATAAAGCGTTGGTTGTGGAAACTAACACGTATTTGTCGGCTGTGGTCCGCTACATCCATCTTCATCCCGTCAAAGCGAAGCTGGTGTTGAAGCCTGAGGCGTATCCGTGGAGTAGCCATGCGAAGTATCTTCGGCGTAAGACGGCTCCGGCCTGGCTGAATGTTGAGAAGGTCTTGAATGGGTTTGAGGGCGGCCGAGATTTTCATCAGTACGTTCTGGCCGGAAATGACGAGGAGCTTGAAGGCTATTATGCTGCGGGCCGACAAGCACCTGTGTTGGGCAGCGACGCGTTTCGCATGCGACTCAAGAAGCATACAGGGAAGCTTTCGCGGGAGCATCCGCGAATAGAGCGAGTTGGGGCTGGGCATCCGCGGATCGAGTCGTGCGGGCGGTCGCCAAGACTTATGGTGTAACGGGCTCTGCGTTACGAAATGGACGACGAGAGACATCGGGAGAAGGTCGGAAGGTGGCCATGTATCTAGTACCCAGGCTGTGCGATTGGACGTTGCAGGCCACGGCGGACTATTTCGGGTTAAGCAGTTACGGCGGAGCCAGTTGGGCGGGATCCCAAATTCGAAAAAAACGAGATAGCCAGCCGTCCTTTCAGCGGAAGTTAGAACGTCTAGAGCGTCTCATCTTACCGCAATAGGGTTTGTGCCCTTTCACCTTCATTTCTCTCTTTTCTTGATCCATTTTTTCGGTGTAGGTGTTTGATGGAAGCTTTCAAAGCTTCTGCTTTGACCTGTTCATTAAAGGGAACACTAACGCGAGTCTTCTGGATGCGGAGAAAGACGGGACAAGTGTCTTTTGATTAGACTGCTTGTTGTTTAGTAGATGTGATTGTCATCATTTTGTCGATGTTCATCGTGTGCAAGACGTCAAAGACGCTTCCTGGAGCGGCAATGATGGATAGTGTGATGTGTGCGTCGGCAAGTTCCTGTTTGCTCTTGACTAATATTCCTAATGCTGCACAGTCAACAAATGTGACATTGGTGAGATCCAGAAGAACGTCTTTGGTTCCCTCTGTTTGCGAATTTTGAAGTGCTGATTGAAGTTCTCTCCGAACAATGAAATCTAGTCGTCCAGAAAGGCTGAGTACCGTTTCTCCCGGCTTTGTCTGTGTTTTGTTGATTTCCAATGAAAGCTTGATCCTTTTAGCTATAGGAATAAAAAAAACGCAATCACAATTCAGTGAATTGTTGATTGCGCCAACAACTGAATGGCCAGGCATGTGCCGCCAACCCGCTAGGAGCTATTTGATTACACGATTGTATGGATGATGAGTCTCGTATATTGAGGTTTTGGTGGTTTCTGCAGTCGTCAGTCTGGACTGCAGCCCCATGTTTCCTCAATCCCTAATGAGTATCGGAATGATTCATTGAAAGCTTGAAGCAATGGGCTGAAATGGTTCTGCCTAGACGGCTGGGCGATTTCTTGAAGATATCGCTGCTTTATCTACTTCGCATTGCGGATTCATCACGGGAAAAGCAAATCTGTATTTTTCATAGAGCTCTTCTTTTCTTTTCAGTATTCAACCTTCTAACTGATTGAATATATTGCGATTTTTGCATTGTCATGCCTCGTTTGTTGCTTGACTTCAAATGCTGAAGGTGGGTAATGTAACCGTTTTTTTATAGGTATATTGAAGGAGTGATCATAGTCCATTCGTGCCATCTGATCTTTCACATTTCTCAGGAAATCCAAAGCTCATCCAAGCGATGGTTGAGGAAATTTCTTTACAGGGCCCCCTGACCTTTGCGCGTTTTATGGAGTTGGCGTTGTATCACGAAGGACATGGATATTATATGACGCAGGCAGTTGCACAGGATCCTGCTGCACGCGAGCGGATTGGCTGGCAGGGTGATTTTTTTACTGCGCCAGAGTTGTCCCCAATTCTCGCAAAAACGCTTGTACGCCAGGTGTTAGAAATAGATGTCCAGTTAGGTCATCCGTCTCCTTTTGCTTTTATTGAGATGGGTTGCGGAAATGGGTCCTTTGCAGCTGATTTTCTTCAATATTGTCAAGTCGTTGCTCCAGATTTCCTGGCCCGTTTGCGCTATGTTCTTGTTGAACGGAGTGTGCATCTTCAATCTGTTCAAGCCTCTCAGATTCAGGAGGTGATTGGATCCTCTCGAGATGGTCTCCTCTGTTGGGTATCTTCTGTTGACGAACTGGAAGAGGGGTCTGTGGTGGGTGTCATGTTTTCCAATGAATTGGTGGATGCTTTTCCAGTCCATCGTGTTCGTTGTGGCCAGGATGACCTTCAGGAAGTATTGGTGGATTATGAAGATGGACAATTTATGGAACGATTAGGTCCCATGTCTTCTTCGACAGTAGAAAGCTACGTTTCTCAACATGGAGTGCGATTACGTGAAGGGCAGAGTTCAGAGCTTCATGTCGTGGCAGAGCAATGGATGATCCATGTCGCACGAGTGTTACGGCAAGGCATTGTGATAACGGTTGACTACGGTCATACTGGGAGCGATTATTACAATTCTGAGCGGAATAACGGAACCTTTTTGTGTTATTTTCGTCATGCTATCTCTACGAATCCATTTGAACGGATCGGGGAGCAGGATATGACTGCTCACGTAAATTTTTCGGCATTGGCAAAAGCTGGCGAAGCCTGTGAGTTGCAGAAATTGGGTTTTACGAATTTGGCCAACTGGCTTATGGGGTTAGGTGTCGAGGAAATGATCGGCGACGAGGATCCAGAATCAAAAGAGATTCAGGCCTTGAGTCAATTGCTTCGTCCCCATGGTATGGGAACGACATTTAAAGTGTTGGTGCAACGAAAAGGTCTTGAGCCGATGCCCCTTCAGGGGTTACGCTACCGAGCCTTTTTTGATGATGTTCTGTAATAATGCCATGAGACGAAACAGTCTAAGAGCGTGTCCTAATACGCTTTCACAGGAAATTTTCTAGGAATACGTCATATGGGTAGTGAACCCGTACCTTTTAATTACCTTCCTATCATTGTGTTCATGGTGCTCGGCACGCTGTTCGGGGTGGGATCAATTCTCGCCGGCTGGCTTCTTCGCCCGCACCGTCCGTACCGTGAAAAGTTGTTGCCGTATGAAAGCGGCAGCCCTTTGTTTATGGATGCGCGGGTGCAGTTCCCCATGCGGTACTACATTATTGCGATGCTTTTTGTGATTTTTGATATCGAGGTGGTGTTCTTGTTCCCTTGGGCTGTGGTGTTTAAAAAGCTGGGGTTACTTGGATTGATTGAGATGGGAATGTTTTTAGCCATCCTGATCGTAGGTTATTGGTATGCCTGGAAAAAAGGGGCGTTGGACTGGGATTGATCGATGGTAGGTCTTTAGCCCTAGCATAACGTGATGGGAGGCAGTACAATGCCTCCCCAAATGCATCAATCTATATATCGGAAGTGTGAAGAATGAGCATTTTAGAACGACAGCTTGAGCCTAATATTATTACCACCAATTTGGATTGGTGTATCGCCTGGTGTCGGAAATCGGCGCTGTGGCCCATGACGTTTGGCTTAGCCTGTTGTGCGATTGAAATGATTGCGTCGGTTTCGTCGAAGTATGATATTGATCGATTTGGGGCCGGAGTCTTTCGGGCCTCCCCTCGGCAATCTGACTTGATGATCGTGGCTGGCACTGTCTGCAGAAAAATGGCTCCTGTGATTCGACGAATTTATGACCAAATGGCTGAGCCACGGTATGTGATCTCTATGGGATCCTGCGCCACGTCAGGGAATCATTACAATAGTTATAGTGTCGTGCAGGGTGTGGATCAGATTGTGCCCGTTGATGTGTATATTGCCGGTTGTCCACCAAGGCCTGAAGCCTTAATGGATGGCTTGATTAAGTTACAAGAAAAAATTCAAAAAGAAAAATATTTTGTGAAATAGGTTGTCATTCCTATTGATCTTCCTTTCCTGAGTTTCATCTATTCCCAATGAAATCGTCGTCTATGCATCCCTTTCTTGAACCCATTGTCGCCAAGTTCCCTGAGGCAGTGATTACGGCTGAGCAAGATTCAGTACGCGGCGATTTATGGCTGCAAGTAAAGGCAGCTCACTGGCGAGAGGTGGCGACATTTCTTCACGATGATCCGAGCCTCATGCTTGATCACATCACAGACATCTGTTCTGCCGATTATCCTGATGACGCCGAGCGCTTCGAAGTGATTTATCAATTACTTTCCTTACCACATGGGACTCGTCTTCGTATTAAAGCTCGAGTCACAGAAGAGCAACCTGAAATTGAGACGATTAGCGACATTTGGCGTGGCGCCAATTTCTTGGAGCGAGAAGTCTATGACCTGATGGGCATTCAATTCATCGGTCATCCAGATTTGCGCCGAATCTTAATGCCCGATGACTATGAAGAAGGGCATCCGTTGCGCAAAGATTTTCCTGCCGAAGGTCGTGGGTGGCGCAGCCAATTTGATTTTCTTCCCAAGCTTGATGAGCCTGTTGGTGAATGGTCTGACGCTGAAATTCCTGATGATCAGCGCCATCAGTTCATGGCTGATGACCGACCAGGAGACAACAAGCGAACCACGGAAATGCTCTTGAACATGGGGCCACAACATCCCAGTACTCATGGCGTGTTACGCGTGGTGTTGGAACTGGATGGTGAGCGCGTAAGTAAAGCCACGCCGGACTTGGGGTATTTGCATCGAGGGGTCGAAAAATTGGCTGAAGGCCTTACGTATATGCAAGTGCTGCCGCATACTGATCGTTTGGATTATGTGTGTGCCATGACCAACAATTATGCGTATGTTCGGGCAGTCGAAAAATTAATAGGGATGACGATTCCGGAGCGGGCTGAATACGTTCGAACAATTATTGCTGAAGTGCAACGGATCGTGGGCCATTTATTTTGGTTGGGGACGCAGGCTCTGGACATTGGAGCCATGACCGTGTTTTTTTGGACATTCCGAGAGCGCGAAGTGTTGCTCGATCTCTTTGAAAAGCTCTGTGGCGCACGCTTAACCCTCAATTATTATCGGATTGGTGGGGTTGATGCGGACCTCACTCCAGAAATTATTGCGACGCTTCGAGAATTTTTTAAAACGTTTCCTGCTCATATTCGAGAATATGACACGCTTCTCCAGAAAAACCGTATTTGGATAGCACGGACGAAAGGCGTCGCGGTCATTTCAGGAGAGGATGCGATTAACTTTGGTCTCACCGGTCCGGTGCTTCGCGGATCTGGTGTTAATTATGACATTCGTAAGCTCGAACCCTATGGCGTCTATGATCGTGTGGAATGGGAAGTTCCGCTTGGGAAAGACGGCGACACGTATGACCGATATTGGGTGCGTATGGAAGAGATGTGGCAGAGTGTCCGCATCATTGAGCAATGCTTAGATCAGTTACCTGATGGTCCGATCCTGGCGACAGATGCTCAAGTCATTCCACCGCCAAAACCTGAGGTCATGCGGGATATGCAAAGCTTGATACATCATTTCATTATTTTTACCCAGGGATTTAAACCACCAAAGGGCGAAACCTATTGTGGAACCGAGGTGCCCAAGGGCGAGTTGGGATTTTTTCTCATTAGTGACGGAAGTTCGCGCCCGTATCGGTTGAAAATTCGATCGCCTTCGTTTATTCATATGGGTGCGTTTGATTATATGGCCAGAGGCTATTTGATTTCCGATATTTGTACGATTTTTGGGACCTACGATATCGTGATGGGAGAATGCGATCGCTAAAAGACGTGAAGGGGAAGGCGTAAGGCGATGGGGAAATCGTATCTTTCGCTTCACGCCTAACGCCTTACGAATAAAGTTATGTTATTAGCGAAATTTAAAGATGAAGTTGAGGAGATTCTTTCTCGCTATCCAGTGAAACGGTCAGCGCTCCTTCCGCTGTTAAATTTAGCGCAGCGCGAGGAAGGGTTTGTGAGTGAGCCGGCTATGCGAGATATTGCGAAGGTCTTGGAGCTCACGCCGCCTCAGGTGTTTGAGACGGTCACGTTTTATACGATGTTCAATCTCAAGCCGATCGGAAAGTTTCATCTTCAGGTCTGTAAATCACTCATGTGTGCCTTAGTTCGGTCAGATGATGTAGTCACATGGATTTCGAAGAAACTTAATATTACCCCTGGGCACACGACACCGGATAATAATTTCACGCTCAGTGTCGTCGAATGCCTTGGCTCATGCGGGACCGGTCCCATGATGCAAGTGAATGATGACTACTATGAGCAATTAACTGAAGAAAAAGTCGCTCGTGTGTTAGAAGACCTGGCTAGAGATGGAGTGTGTTCGCTCAAAAGTGGTCCCTATATGTATCCGATTCCTCTCTCACAATCATAAGTGAAGTGCGCCATAAGGTTCTTATGCCTCAATACGAAAAAATCCTCTTAAAGAATATGGAACAGCCGGGCTATACCGGGTCGCTTGCCGATTATGAGAAGTCTGGTGGGTATCAAGCGTTTCGTAAAGTCCTGAAAGATATGCAGCCGGAT
This sequence comes from Nitrospirales bacterium, assembly GCA_029261255.1. GTDB lineage: Bacteria > Nitrospirota > Nitrospiria > Nitrospirales > UBA8639 > Nitrospira_E. Next base: position 1,891 of record JAJDBQ010000237.1, on the reverse strand, counting down.
CAGGTGATTGAAGAAGTCAAAAAGTCGAGTCTGCGGGGACGGGGTGGCGCTGGTTTTCCAACCGGCGTGAAATGGGGGTTTATTCCCAAAGATCATCCTGGGCCTAAATATCTGTGTTGTAATGCGGATGAAAGTGAGCCTGGCACGTTTAAAGACCGACAATTAATGGAACGTGACCCTCATCAAATGTTGGAAGGCATGGCGATTACGTGCTTCGCTATTGGTGCTGAAACGGCGTATGTCTATATTCGAGGCGAATTTCGACTTGGGGCCAAAATTTTGAATAAAGCGGTTGAAGAAGCGAACGCTGCCGGGTATCTCGGAAAGAACGTTTTGGGAACTGACAGAACCATTAATATATACATTCATGCCGGTGCGGGTGCCTATATTTGTGGTGAAGAAACCGCTCTGCTGGAATCACTAGAAGGCAAACGAGGACAGCCTCGATTTAAGCCGCCCTTTCCGGCTACTCATGGTCTCTACCAAAAGCCGACCGTGGTGAATAATGTGGAAACCATGGCCAACATTCCCCATATCATTAATAGAGGGGGAGAATGGTTTGCCGGGATCGGGTCTCCCCCAAAGAGTTGTGGCACCAGAATTTTTTGTCTGAGTGGTCATGTGAAGCGTCCTGGAAATTATGAAGTCCCAATGGGTATCACCTTTCGTGAATTTATCTATGATATTGGCGGAGGGATGAGTTCGGATAAACCGATCAAAGCGTTTATTCCTGGCGGTGCCTCTGCCCCGTTTCTGACGCCAGAGCATTTAGATGTCAAAATGGACTTCGAATCCGTGGCGATGGCCGGGTCGATGTTAGGGTCGGGTGGTGTGACTGTCATGGAAGAGGGCACGAGCATGGTGTGGGCGGCATTGCGGCTCATGGAGTTTTTCTATCATGAATCGTGTGGGAAATGTACGCCCTGTCGAGAAGGCAGTTCTTGGTTGACGCAAATTCTTCAGCGAATTTGGACTAAACAAGGCCGTCAAGGTGATCTGGATCTGTTAACGGAGCTTTGCAAAAATATTGCGGGTCGGACAATTTGTGCTTTTGGAGAAGCAGAGGTCGGACCCATTCAAAGTACGTTGCACCATTTTCGTCATGAATATGAAGACCTCATTCGTGAGGCTGATGCCATGAGGCCTAAGAGTAAAGAGATCCCAGTCTTCAATCATTAAGTCACAGAATATGTCGACACCAGCTACCACAACAGAAACAGTCACGTTGATTATTGATGGTCAAACAGCCACGGTGCCGAAAGGCACGTTGGTCATTGAGGCGGCTCGACAGGTTGGTGTCATGGTCCCGCACTTTTGTTACCACCCCAAGTTAGCGCCTGATGCCAATTGCCGCATGTGCCTGGTTGAAATTGAAAAAATGCCTCGATTGCAAACATCCTGTAGTACTCCTGCGGCCGAAGGCATGGTGGTGAAATCCTCAACCTCGGCTCAAGCTACGGAGGCTCGGAAGTCCGTTTTAGATTTCATTCTTGCGAATCATCCCTTGGATTGTCCGGTGTGTGATCAAGGTGGTCGTTGTGATCTCCAAGATTTTTCCCACGAATATACGGCGACGACCAGTCGCTTTAAAGATCTGAAACGAGTCTTTCAAAAAGAATATTTCAGCCCACTCATTGAGACACAAATGAATCGTTGCGTGCAGTGTATGCGGTGTGTGCGCTATTGCGATGAAATCATGGATGTGAAAGCCTTAGCCCCGACTGGACGTGGGACCCTGACGGAAATTAAGGCGTTTGGTGCCCATGAATTGGATTGCGAATTTTGTGGAGGGTGTGTTCAGATTTGTCCTGTAGGCGCGATTACCAGTCGTGCCTCGATGTATGAATTTCGTCCGTGGATGCTCAAGCGAACTGATTCGGTCTGTGGGTAT
>JAJDBQ010000236.1 GCA_029261255.1 Nitrospirales bacterium | reverse complement strand
GCTCCATGGGCACTGAGCCGAACTTCCATGCGCCAGTGTCATCCAAAAGCCCTCATGTGGCAAGGAGTCCCCCGCTTCCAGCGGGGAGCGCTTTCACCCACGGGCTTACGCCACGTGGTCCTCCGCGCTGGCTTTGATAGGATTGATCTTGCGACTTGTTATAGTCAGATCGAGCGATTAGTTAAGAATCTTTTTCAAGTGTTATCTCTACAGCATTTTGAAATTCGCCATATTCAGCCGTCTTCTGAACCCAATCAGCAATTTTCACGTTTAACCCTTTTTTAACAAAATCTCTCGCAACTGATTTTAAGTATTCGGGGTGAATATCAAAACTAGCCAATTTCAACACTTCGGTGCCAACTTGGGTTAATAAGTAAATTGCAGCATTTATAGACTTTTTTTCATCCTCATGCTCTAAAAGTAGAATCTTGTTATTGGCTGTTAAAGCCACGAAAAACTTATTGGAATCTAGAGTTGTATAAGATGTTTGAAGTCCTAAGGCCTCAACGCCAGAAAGAACTCCGATGTCTTGCAAAAATAGCAGGCGAGAAAAATTCAAACCATCAGCATCTAAAAACTCTTCTTTACCTCGATAGATCTTACCACCAATTACAAAACGAGCAGCTTTACTTATTAGTTCAGCTTCAGATTTAGAAAGGCCTTTTAAAAACTCCAAAGTTCTCAGTGAATAAGAACCGGGTTGTTTTACTTCGCCTGCGAGAATTCGTCCCCAAAGGTCTTGGAGCTCACTGGTTGATACCCTACCAGCATATTCTCTCCAAGAAAATAGCCAGTCATCCTCTATTGGCTTATCTGACGGCTCTTGTTGATCTTGGCCTAGAATATCTTCTGCCATAATTATCGATTTGGCGATATTGGCTTCTCTTCAAATCGAATCTGAAAAATTGCTCTTAGAAACTGCAATAGCAAAATCAGATAGGTTGAGAATGGGCTCAATTCGAGCTTGCTCAACAATACTCTCAGAAGGGGCTTGTAAGAGATTAATTTCAGGCTTAAATTGATATACTGAAGTACCAGCCTTTATTGATTCGATTTCTTTTTCTGTTTGCGCGATTAACAACATTTCATTGCATCGAATCTCCCCGCGAGCCTGAGCCAGGCGCTTCTCTTGCCAAGGCGCCAACAATGAACCAATTCCTTTCTCGGCAAGTGTTTCCCATAATTTCAAAAGTAATTTTTCTCCAGGATAATCCATGTTTCTCCTTGCTACTTAATAGAGTCCGCGGCGAAGGGCCGACGGGAGCCAAGCGTCTGGCCGCCGCAGGCGACTGACAAACGGCCTCTGTCGCCCTCGTTAACTCTTTCGCTTACCACCAACAATGTGTAAGGCATTCTCATAGTCTGCGCCAAAACTCACTCTAGTAATGTCTCGCAGCCGGTACGTATTGGGGGTTTCTCGCCAAATTGCACCGGGGCGAATCTCTAATAGGTGGACGTTGCCGTGATCAATGCTGACTATGCGACCAATTTGGCAAATATCTGGGTCGGTTCGTTCTCTGTAAATCGTTACTAAAGGGAATTCTCGATTTATAGTTGCAAGAAGCTTCTCGATGCTGACTAAATCTATTCTTGGTCGGTTTGGGATGCGTTGCCGACGTTTCTTTAGGGCCGTTTCGATAAACTGGGCGTATGGATCTGGCTTTAGATTTCTTACATCAGTGATACGAAAGCATTCGAAGCCGTCGAACCAAATCCGATCGCTAACAATTGCTACCAGAAAAAACTGTGTTCCAATGGCTTGCACGTACCCCATAACATTGTTGTTCTCGAACTTGCTATTGAAACGGACAAGTCGCTGCTTTTTCAGCGCTTCTAATAGTTTCGCGACTCGGAGGGTAGACATCCTAGGACCTAATAAAGTTTAGACGGAACCGTATAAGAGTGAGATCTTCTATATTCTGTCAGTAGCTGAGGCCCTTTAATGGCGACTTCAGAAAGATCAGTGACTAGGATGGATTGTTGATAAAGGAAAAAAATAAGTCAAGAAAATTTAGAGCCAACCGGCATACGCATATTTTCTAAAACCATGTTGGTTCGCATCTAGATCCCAGGAACGGCCGCGAGCCCCAACGCGAGGAGAAGAACTGCAAGAATCCCCATGTAGGTCCGTATATGATTCCACCACTGCCACTTTTTTCGGTACAAGGGCCAGGCCTCTGCCGATTCGCTCAGGGCCGTTCCGGCCAATGTATTATTGAGCGGTACATTGAAGAGCATCGTGATCCCGAACGGGCCTAACAGGTAGACCACGCCACCCGCTAATAAATAGGCATGTCCGGGAGCGCCGAGGTCGAGTACCGATAGGACTGCAATGATCAGGCATATTGCCGGAGTCCCCATAAAGAACATGAGAAAGATGGGATTGATGATCCTTTCATTGATCCGCTGCATGGCGAACATGCCCTGTTCCGTCGGTAGATCTTGTAACGCCCGCATCACGAAATTGGAGAAAGCGAACAGTAATCCTGTCACCACCCCAGCACCCGTAATCGCCATGACGACGACAAGAGGAAGATATTCGTTCATGGCCTGAATCTCTGAAACCCGGAAGGCAGACGTAAATTCACAAATTTCTGACTGTATTGATTCCTTAGGCACTAATGGCCGTCGTGAAGATCAATGTATTCCCAAAGGGATCAATAACCGACATGTCGCGTGTTCCCCAGGGCATGTCCTCAATTCCCGGTCGTGCATACTTAGACTGCTTGGCGGTGAGTTCCGCATGGAAGGCGTCAAGGTCGCGAGTTTCAATGCGCATCGTTGCGCCCGGACTGCAGCCGCCATGATGTTCAGACAAATGCAACAAACACTCGTCTCGGGAGACTTGAATGAACACAGGAAAACCAGATTCAACCCGGTATTCCCAATCCACTGTGAAGCCCAGGAAGTCCACATAGAATTCTCTGGCCTTCACCTCATCGAAAATTCGAAGGGTCGGTATCGTTTTTCCAAATTTCATTGGCCTTCCTCCTTACCTCTTCAGAAAATAGATAAGAGCCATTCTAGCCAAAGAAACAGGCAAACTCATCGTTTTTCACGATAGCTAGAAACTCTTCAATAGTTGATACGTCAGGAACGGGTTCATACCCATGCCATTTCAAATCGGCCCGTTCATAATAGATCTTCCACTTGTTCTGCGTTTGCACGAACGTGGCTTTGGCAAACGCTTGCTCTTGTTTGACTTCCGGCTTGTTCCATTGTGGGCGGATCTCGAATAGCTCAATACTTTGACCCGTAACACGATATCCAAAATCAAGTTGAGGCCGGATTGGTGGCAGAGGTCGAAGGTTCTCAACAAATGCGCCGACCGTGTTTTCAATTCTCTTCCGCTCAAGATCGTTGAATGCCATTTTTGTCCCCAAAGTCCGTGAGTCAGCAGGAGGCCAACCACATTGATTGCACAGATTCAAGATTCATCATGCGTTTCTCGCATTGGCACATTGTTCAGAGCCAGTCCAACACCTCATCAATATCAAATCAAGCGATATATCCAACTCACACATCATAGCCCGTTGGCCACAAGAAACTATTGCAGATCCTTCCACTTCAATTACCCGGCACAACTCGAAACCTCTGTTTGCGCAGACATAGTAGCGCGTAGCGACAGAATGCTTTGTCTTATCTGAAAATGGTAGGGAACTTTTGGCAAGATTGCAATGAAGTTGAGGGGCAACCTATGTGCAAATACAAGATGTGAAAATCGCAGTCCTCCGATTTAAGAAGCGAGCACAGGAGCAATTTGCCCACAACAGATTTTGCCTTTGATCTTGTGGGCTAACCCCAAAGGAGTCGTCTGCATGATGGGGTTTCCCGACATACTAAATGGGAGAAGCGGAAAATGTAGGTTCCGAATATTGACCTACAACCGATATGGAATTTTGCTATGGATGCCTGTCCCCTCATATCCTCTGGAAAGACTTCGGGTGAAATCACAGAAGAATGGGGCACAGGAACGGGTGCCAGAACCTTACTTCAGTACATTGGTCTCTCGTATGGCCAAACGGGAAATGTCCAATGGGCGCTCAGCACGCATGACATACAAGATGTAAATACGATCTCCGTCCTGTCGATAGAACACCCGACAGGGGGTCTCGACAATTTGCCGATAACGCCATCCCTTCAATTCTGGAGGCTTCGATCCGCTTTTGGGATGATCGATTAACTGTTCGACATGTTGGAAAATTCGCCGGACTAATTGCTGAGCCGCTGCTGGATTATCCAGGGCAATGTAGTCAGCAATGGCATCGAGATCACTGAGGGCAGGTTCGGTCCAAATTATTTCAGCCATCGTGCCATGCGCCGCTTGGCTTGGGCATGAGACACGATCCGACCTTCTTCAATCGCTTTCTCGCCACGAGCAATGCCCTCAAGCAAGCTCATGCGTCGAGTTAGGGTCTCGTACGTTTCAACATCCAGAAGATACGCACTCGGAACACCGTGCTGAGTAATGAGAATGGGTTCTCGGTCTCGTTGTAACTTTGCAAGAATCTCTGTGGCCTGGCGTTTGAGAGTTGTCACAAGTTCAGTTCGCATAAAGTGATACTATAGTGCCACTTCCTCTATGGCAAGTCTGACCAATAGGAAATACTATTCCCCAGGAGAAAAAGGGGATCATACAGAATTTATGGCTCTGGCCTTAGAGTATTATCATGATTCTCGTGAATGTATCTTGAGATTGACCAGGTGAAGCAATGTCGGTGAATAAAGCCCCCATTTCCACCAAACTCCCGTCTTACGGTGATTTTCCTGTGTTACCGGGGTTCGGCCCGGTAGCCGAGCCACTTTTGTTTCGGCAAAAGTAGCCAAAACCATTGACGCCCCATCCGGCCTCAATCAATGAGATGGACGCTAGGCACGAGCGGGCGAGTCAACTCGCTATGCTCAAACAAGCCTCGCCGGATCATGAGGCATCCATCCAGAGGGCCGGACGGCAGGGGTCGGACTTTGGGAGACGCTCAGTGCAGAGAGCCAGATGAAATAACGCAGAACCCTATATTCTGTATGATCCGAAAAATGGGTGCACGATCCGACCGAACGCTCCTAGAACCCCTGCAAGATTCATTGTTTGTTTATGAATTGAATCAAATGATGACGACACATCCTCACCAAGTTTATTATGTGGGCTTCCCTTGGGGACCTGAATCTGACATTTTTTCTTAATGCAGCGATCTTGGCTAATTTGCTATCGTTTTTCTTACTGAAACTTTTTTTCATCCCCCTCCCCCTCGTTTACGTCAAAGGAGTGGCTCGTCATGTCGGATTTTGAAAAACTGGGAACTTTTTACTTAGGGCGGCCGTATGACTTGCCCAATAAAACGGCGAAGCCAGGCCTGCTTTTATACGACTCTAAAGACTTGGTCACTCATGCCGTCTGCGTAGGAATGACGGGCAGTGGGAAAACCGGGCTGTGCATCGGCCTATTGGAAGAAGCGGCGATCGATAACATCCCGGCCATTATCATTGATCCCAAAGGAGATATGGCCAATCTTCTGCTGACGTTCCCTGAATTACAAGGCCGTGATTTTCTTCCCTGGGTCAATCCTGATGACGCCAAGAAAAAAGAACTCACGCCAGAGGCCTTCGCTGACAAGGAAGCATCGAAATGGAAAGAGGGCATAGAATCTTGGGGACAAGATGGTGAACGAATCGCGCGGCTTCGAGAAGCCGCAGACTTTTTGGTCTATACCCCTGGGAGCACAGCCGGGCTTCCAGTTTCCATTCTCCAATCCTTTTCCGTGCCTTCCCCAAAAATCCTTGAAGACGCTGAACTCCTCGGTGAACGTGTCGGCACCACAGCCACGAGCTTGCTGAATTTGATCGGCGTCGATGCTGATCCTCTACAAAGTCCTGAACATATTCTGCTCGCCAATATCTTGAAAACCTCTTGGGAGGCTGGCCAAGATTTGACGCTTTCTTCGTTAATTCAATCCATTCAATCCCCGCCATTTACGAAATTGGGTGTGATGGACTTGGAATCGGTCTTCCCCTCA
>JAJDBQ010000235.1 GCA_029261255.1 Nitrospirales bacterium | reverse complement strand
AATCTAATGGCGTCTTATCAATACAAAAGCGACAGACTCTCTTCCGTTGAAATAATCGTCCTTTTTCCACAGAAACTTCTCCTCCGATAAAAATTAGGGCATAGGCTCAGGATAATATTCTTCCGAATCATACGATGATTCATCAGATACTCCCGATCCAGAACTCCCTGAAGATGTCTTTTTTGGCAAGAAAGTCACGGTTTGAGCTACCACCTCATGCTTACTTCTCTTTTGCCCATCATCTGTCTCCCAACGTCGCTGCTGAAGACGTCCATCAACGATCGCTCCATCGCCTTTATTGAGATATTGCCCACAATGCTCGGCTTGCCGCCCAAATACCACGATGTCAACATAGCATACTTCTTCTTTTGGTTCATCCGCCTGTCGATAACGTCGATTAACGGCCAACGGGAAATTTACAACAGGCGTCCCACTTGGGGTATAGCGTAGCTCAGGATCTCTCGTGAGGTTTCCAATCAAAATGACTTTATTGAATCCCACCATCGCCGGCATCCTCTCCCTCGGGTTGTTCAGGTGGCTCCACCGGCACTAAGTCAGCAGGATTGATAGAGACCGTCATAAATTTCATGACGTGATCTTCCATACGTTGAAAACGTTCTAACTCGGCAATGACCGTCGGCGGTCCTTCAAATTGAAGAGTAATGTATGTCCCTTTTTTTTCATGCTGTATATCGTATGCCAGCTTCTTCTTCCCGCTGTTGTCTACTTTCAATATATTCGACCCAGATTGGGTTAATATTTCCTGCATCTTCTCAACTACCCGATCATTCTCAGTTTCAACTTGAACAGGCCGCAGGATTGATGTTGATTCGTATAGTTTCATAACACCCTTTCTCGATGAATAATTGAATCGTGCGTAGACAAACCACTCCCCTTGTATCAGAAAAGGGAAACTAAAGTACCACAGGTTCAAATATCCTGTCAAAAATCAGGAATAGATGTCTAAACCATTGATACTATAAGAAAAATAAAATCTATCGCTAATCGATTTCTTGTCGAGGCGGACGGGTATGATATCGGTTCATCGCCGCTGAAACCCCCTCCACAATGATACATTCTAAGGCATCAACCGCATGACACAACACACCTTTGACGGATTCAGCTTCGTGTTGATCAAATGCTGACAACACATACTGTGCTGGATCTTCATAGGCTGGTGGCCGGTCAATTCCCACCTTCAGTCGGCAGAAATCTTGGGTTTCTACACAGGAGATTACAGAACGCAGCCCATTGTGTCCACCTGGACCACCACGAGTCTTAATTTTAAGGGCCCCTAAAGGAAGGTCTAGGTCATCATATACAAGAATGAGATTTGACGGACTGAGATTCATTGACTGAAGAAGAGAATGGACAACATTGCCTGTCTGATTCATCCATATCAGCGGCAAAGCCAATAGCACGGCTTGCCCATTGTGGTCTCCCCGACCTTGCAGAGCCTGCCATCGCTCAGTAAACGTAATTCCCCAACGCTGCGCCGCTTGATCAAGAACCATCCAGCCAAGATTGTGTCGCGTCTTCTGATATGTTGGGCCAGGATTTCCAAGACCCACGACCACATGCAAGAGTTATTTCTTACCTTCTTTCGCCTTGTCTGGAGCAGCCGCAGCAGTCCCTTCAGTCTTGGCTTTGTCATCTGCCGGAGCCGCCGCCGCACTCTCAGCCGCTTCACGAGAGAGCAACGAATCCAATTTGGCCTCAGATATCTTCGTGGTAACATGCACAACCATCAACGCTGGATCATCCAAAATCTTAACCCCTTCAGGCGCTACGACTTCCTTAACATGGACACCCTGCCCCACAGCGAGATTGGTACCAGTCACCTCAATATGATCTGGAATAAGCCCAGGCAAACATTCTATATGGAGTTCTCGAAGAGGCTGATGGAGGATACCACCTTCTTTAAGACCAATCGGTGCCTCACCAATAATGGAGACAGGGACCTTCACCCTAATTGGTTTTTCCATTGACACTTCAAAGAGATCAATATGCAAAATGGCACCAGAAACAGGATCCAGCTGGTGGTCCTGAAGAACGGCGATTCGCTCAGACTCCCCAGGCATTCTGACGCTTAGCAAACCAGCATGGCCAACCTGAGATAACACGAGCTTCCTGGCAACATTGTGCCCTAATGCCAAAAACTGCGATTTTCCGCCACCATATAACACTCCAGGGATCTTCCCCTGTAGCCGTAATTGCCGTGCAACCCCTTTGCCTGCTTTTTCTCGGCGTTCAACTTCAAGTTCATATTTCATGATGCTGTCCTCTTCCTTCAACCCAATTATTGTGAATATTCCGGAACCGCTATTATGTATTCTTCCCCCCTAAACAAACAAGGAAGTCACTGATTCTTCTCGATGGATTCTCAAAATTGCCTCACCCAAGAGCGGTGCAACGGAAAGAGCCTTTAACTTAGAGCACTCTTGCTCTTTGCCATTTAATGGAATTGTATTCGTTACCACCACTTCTCGTAAACATGAGCCTTCCAACCGTTCAAGGGCGGGACCTGACAATACGGGATGAGTGCAACCCGCCCAAACAGAGAGAGCCCCATTATCTAAGCACGTTTGCGCTGTTTGAACAATAGTCCCAGCCGTATCGATCATATCATCAAATAATAGAGCATTCATGCCTTTCACATCACCAATAATATTCATCACCTCTGCCTGGTTGGGTGATTCTCGCCGTTTATCGATAATGGCCAAGGATGAGTTAAGCCGCTTAGCAAACGCTCTGGCTCGCTCGACACCCCCAGCATCCGGAGAAACGATGACCATATTAGATATATCTTGTTTTTTAATATAATCCAGCAAAATTGGCATGGCATAGAGATGATCCACAGGGATATCAAAAAATCCTTGAATAGGGCCAGCATGCAGATCCATTGTCAAAACTCGATTAGCACCAGCCACGGTTAAAAGATCGGCAATCAGCTTGGCGCTAATTGGCACACGAGGCTGATCTTTCCGATCTTGTCGTCCATACCCATAATACGGGATCACCGCAGTGATCCGAGAAGCTGAAGACCGCTTCACAGCATCAAGTAGCAACAGCAGCTCCATAATTGAGGTATTGACGGGATCGCAGCAGGACTGGATCAGAAACACATCTCCTCCCCGCACATTTTCATCAATACGAACCCGGATTTCCCCATCACTGAATGTCGTGACCGTAGCTTGGCTCAACCCTTGCCCAATATAATCACCAATTTCCTTGGCCAACGCGAGATTAGAATTTCCTGTTAACAATTTGAGATCACGTGGCATAGAGTACGATTACCTTCCCGATGAGATGTGCTTGAATACTGACCAATGCCCCTGGCAGAAAAACAGAGGAAAGTTAATGCGAAAATCTGTGGCTTGTCAACTCACCTGATTGGAGTCAAACAGGAAGGCCTTCAGGCGAGACTTCATGAAGTAGTGGAGTATGTGATAGTCCTGTAGACCCCATTGGCGCATCGAAAACAAGCCATTGCGTACCATCTCGTAATTGCATGGCAGCAGCCTGGGCACCCTCTGGGTTATCGAAAACTCCAAAAACCGTGGCCCCACTACCAGACAACAGCGCAGCACGAGCCCCAAGAGCACGAAGTTTTTCTTTGATAAATTCCAATATCGGGTAAACCGGAAACAAAGATGGCTCAAAGTCATTCTCCATGGCCTCAATTGTCTCGTCCCAGGATACGCTCAACCCATCTTCGACCGTTTCGGTCCATGGACTGAGAGGCTGAACGTGAGATCGACATGCGGCTAATTGCTCATATGCCCATTTTGTCTCGATGGGAAATCCAGGATTGACTAACACCACCCAACGTTGCCCATGAAGTGTGCAAGGAATCACTTCCTGGCCCCACCCTCGAACGACCGCACAGGGTGCTTGAAAAAAGAAGGGAACGTCACTCCCCAATTCAGCGCCAACCTCACTCATGTGAGACAGCTCCCACTCCAACTTCAACAAGTGGCTTAATCCATAGATCGTGGCAGCTGCATCACTGCTTCCTCCGCCCAAGCCCGCTGCAAGAGGAATCGCCTTCTGGAGTACAATATCGACACCAACTGATTGTTCCGTACGTCGACGTACGGCCTCGACAGCACGATAGACAAGATTCCTCTGGTCAACCGGCAGTGCATGATCGTCACACGTGATGTGAATACGGTCATGATCAGGATTCAACCGAATGTTCAGGTGGTCAAACACATCCACAGAATGCATAAGAGACCACAATTCATGATAACCGTTGGACAAACGATCTAAGACACGAATACAGAGATTCACCTTAGCTGGAGCCTGCACGGTAATTTCCTGTCCGGTGGCCATGCTATCACTCACGAGTTGTCCTCCTACCCAATAATCGATCCAATTGAAAAAATGGGAAGATACATGGCTACGACCACAAGAGCAATACCGCTACCGACCACGACGATAACACATGGCTCCAACACCGATGTGAATGTAGCAACGACTCGATCGACTTCTTGCTCAAACAACTCAGCAATTTTTTCAAGCATGGTATCGAGTGACCCGGTCGACTCACCAACATGAATCATTTGTGTCACCATTGGTGGAAACATGCCGCTGGCCCTGAGCATGACTGAAAGCGGCTTCCCATCTTCAACCTCAGTGACCACGGTATGAATACTTTCCTCAATGACAGAATTACCAGTCACCGTTGCCGCCACCGACAACCCGGTCAAGAGAGGGACGCCTCTGCTGACCAAAAAACCCAATGTTCGAGCAAACCGAACAATCGCTGTTTTGCGAAAAATTTCCCCAATCAATGGCACCCGTAAGAACATCGCATCTAAAAATTTCCGACTCTTCGGCTTTGTTAACATGATGCGGGTGACGAGAACCATCATGCCCAAGAGCCCCAAGATGATAAACGCATGTGTACGGAGACCATCAGCGAGATGAATCACCACCTGAGTCAACCAAGGAAGCGATTCACCAAATTCCTGAAAAAGCCCGGAAAAAAGCGGCACAACCCATAGGAGTAGAAATACAAAAACAATCAACGCCACAGTTGCGAGTAAAGCAGGATAGGTCATGGCAGAAATAATCTTTGCTTTCAACTGTACTTGTTTATCGAGGTACACCGCCAGCTGCAGAAGACTTTCATCCAACCGACCCGTCGCTTCTCCGACTTCGATCATTCGTCGGTAAAAGTCATGAAAGATTGTTGGAAAATTCGCAAGGGCAATGGCTAATAACGCTCCTTGTTCAACATCTGCACGAATGCGCTCCAGCACTGGCTTCCAAGCTGGATTGTCTACTTCAGTTCCTAAAATTTCCAGACATTCCAACAGAGGAACCCCGGCTCGAATCAATGTCGCGAATTGATGGGTAAAAATGACAAGCTCTCTGTCCTTCACATGAGGCGTTTTCCAAAAGGGTTTCCATTGGCTGATATCTAAAATATTCGCCATCTTTTCAGCCAGGTGAGTCACCAACATATCTTGTTGACGAAGGAGTTGGATGGCTTCACGCGAAGAGGACGCCGCAATCTGCCCCTGAATCGATTCCCCTCCCTGGGTTTTCCCCATGTATTGAAACATCGGCATGTTAGACGTTGCCCAATTCTTGAGAGGATTTCACGAATTGCAGGAGTAAAGAATGGCCACTTCGCTGTAAAAAATGAGAATGGGAGATAATTAATTGAGAGGAACGGTAAGCTTTTCTCGTCGTCTCATGTTGACCTTTCATGGTTGAGCCTTCCATCCTCACGCCATTGTCCGCAACTGGGCCAACGACTTCGACGAAGATCGTACAGACCATGATCGTTCCAACAATTTAGTCAATTCTTCGGGGAACGTCGTCGACTCCAGCGCTAACTCACGAGCGACCACTTGTTGGTTCACTAAATCAGCCAGAGCCTGGTTCATCGTCTGCATACCAAATTGGGCGTGACCGGTTTGCATCATAGAATACACTTGATGCAACTTATCTTCGCGAATCAGGTTGCGGATGGCGGGAGAAAGAATCAAAACTTCTAGCGCCAAAACTCGCCCCCTGCCTACAGCCACGGGCATAAGCCGTTGCGAGAGGATCCCCTCCAACATCATCGATAACTGGCCGCGCACCTCTTGCTGTTGATCGGCAGGGAAAACAGAAATCAGCCTGGTCAACGCTTGGATAGCAGAATTAGTATGTAAGGTGGCCACAGTCAAATGCCCTGTTTCCGCCATCGTCAATGCCGCCTGAATTGTTTCACGATCTCGCAATTCCCCTAAAAACACCACATCGGGGTCTTGGCGCAAAATACCCTTGAGCGCTGTGTGAAATTCCGGCACATCGGAACCCACTTCCAACTGAGAAACCAAGCTTTTCTTGTTCGGATGAAATATT
>JAJDBQ010000234.1 GCA_029261255.1 Nitrospirales bacterium | reverse complement strand
CCGAGCGTTATAGACGCCGTCTTTTGCCAGGGTTTCCGAGGTTTCGCGGGTAAACGTCGCTGGGAAGGGAATCGTATCCGGAGCATCATGCTCCATACTGACTTTCATGCCAGCACCCTTGGCCTTCACCACAAATTGCTTCGCCACATACGCACGCGTCACTTGAATTTGTTTTTCAATGATCGAGGCTTGTGTGGCTAATACGTGATTTAGGTCAGATTTTAATTGTTGCCCGAGAAGATAGGCTCCAGCGACCAAGAGGCCAGAAAAGACCACCATTGTACTCACCACGACTTTTGGCCCAATGCCTAATTCATTCCATTTCCCACTTTTGCCTACGGTCATAAAGATTATTCCTCCTAACAAGTGTGCTGCAACTTGGCTAAGTCGAGCGAAAAATAAACGTCTACCACGACACTAGAAGGTCTGAACTATGCGTTTTGCGGCCTGGACCATATCCACCCGTCAACCCGTCATATTGTCATCCCGTTTTTTTCAATACCCAAATCGTAAGGTGTGAAGCGTGAGGCGACACATCATCCTTCGCCTCACGCCTTACGCCTAACCCCTTACGTCTTTAAAATTCCTCAAAGAAATCATCGTCTCCTTTTGAATCACCTTTCCCATTACTACTCCCAACACCAACTGGTTGTGGGGCGGACTTCGCTGGGATGCGCGCTGGACTCTGTGACTTTGTCGGTGCGCTGGAAGAAATGAGCGAAGGCTTCGATGTTGCCCCTCGTGTCGAGCTGTTAGTCCCTCGACTCACTTGCCCTCCCCCTTGCTCAGAAATCTTAAAGAACGCCACTTGCTCAATGAGAGCTCCAGCCTGCTGCTTCATGGATTGTGAGGCCGAAGTGGCTTCTTCTACCAACGCCGCATTTTGTTGCGTGCCCTGATCCATTTGCATCACGGCTTTATTCACTTGATCAATCCCACTGGCTTGTTCCTGGGAAGCCGCACTGATCTCGGCAATAATATCCGTCACTCGTTTGACCGAGTTCACGATTTCTTCTAATGTTTGACCCGACTGATTCACCAAGTCACTACCGTCGCCAACTTTCTGGACAGACTCATTGATCAAGGTCTTAATTTCTTTGGCCGCCGTAGCTGAGCGTTGCGCAAGATTCCGTACTTCTGAGGCCACCACTGCAAAACCACGACCTTGTTCGCCAGCGCGTGCGGCTTCGACTGCTGCATTCAATGCTAAGAGATTCGTTTGGAACGCAATCTCATCAATCACATTGATGATATCGGCAATCTTCTTACTGCTCTTATTGATTTCATCCATCGCATTGACCGCTTTATCCGTGACCGCGCCACCCTTTTCGGCCACTTCTCGAGCCGTCACAGCCAACTGATTCGCTTGCTTGGCATTATCAGCATTTTGTTTGATGGTGGACGTCATCTCTTCCATCGAGGCACTGGTCTCTTCGAGTGCTCCAGCTTGGGCCGATGTGCGTTGAGACAAATCTTCATTGCCTTGGGTAATTTCCCCCGAGGCTGTGGAGACATGCTCAGCCGCTTGTCGCACTTCGCCCACCACATTCGAGATGTTATCCAACATACTGTTCATCGATTGCCCCAATTGCCCAATCTCGTCTTTGCTCGTGACCGGAACTCGTTGACTCAGATCCCCATCGGCTGCTGATTGCGCGACGGAACTGATGGCCACCAAGCTGCCCGCACCTTTACGGCCAACCCACCAGCCGAGTGGGATAAGCAGGGCCAAACAAATCAGACCCGTCATCAGGACTTTGCTCTGCACCGCACTGGCGGCGACCACGGCTTCAACCTCGGGAACTCGTATGAGCACAGCCCAATTCATCCCGGGATAGCCTAAGGCTCCATCTAAATGGGCAAACCCACCAATTTGAGTAATCTTCTTCCGAGCATGCACCGCGGTGCTAAACCCCGTCCCCCCTTTGATGGCTTCTTGTGCTAACGCAACGCCTTTTTCCGCCAAGTTGAGTTTCATGAGCACATCATAATTGCGAACAACATCGAGTGATCCACTTGTACTGGGATCATAATCAATAAGGACTCGGCTCTTGGCATCTATGAGGGTTAACTCAGCACCTGGGAAGCCCAGTGATTTGAGTTTGGTATAGCTTTCTTGAAACATTTGCTCAATCACGGAAAAATTCGCACGATTCGACCAATACGCGACAACAGTACCGTTGTCGTCATACACCGGAGACGAGAAGCCCAGCACCAACCCATCATTCCCATAGGCCCGTTTGACATCGTCATCAACATGCACATCTCCGATAAACGTGCCAGATGAAATATCATTCCCGGGAGCCGTGAACGGCATTTTCGTCGTAAACTCGCCAGCTTCTAACGCCTGAAACCAGGCGGTTTCCTTGAAATTCTTTTTAAACATCCACTTCACGTCAATGGGTTCGCCTTGCGCATTTTGGAAATTCACCGCGATAAGTGCGCCCTCTGTGTCAACCAACATAGACAAATCATAGATACCATAGGCTTTAGCCATTTTATTCATGACTTGACTGATCACGTTAAATTCGGAGTCGTCATACCATTGAGACGTCCGCGTCACGGCGTCATTAAAACCAAAGGCTTGCACGTCGCCATAGCGTTCGAATAAGTTGCGGTCGATGGTCTCAGCGAGAGTTAGCCCTTCACTCATAAAACGTTCGCCAATCGTCTCTTTCATTTCATCGGCCGCCCCAAAGGCAATAAGCCCAACGGCGGTCATGGGGACCACTCCAAAAATGACAAAAATGGTGACTAACTTCGCTGCAATTCCCCAACTTAAAAATTTACTTGCTACATTGTTCATGACCTGTTCATCCTTGATTGAAAGTTTGTTGCACGCGTCTTGTGACCGGCATTACCCGTCACCAATCCGCCTCCCACACATCCTTGATTTCATTTCATATTTCCACTCATCACACTCGCCTACTTTTCACTTCAATTATGCTGAAGCAACCTCTGACTCGGCATCAACAGGAATGTTACCGACGGCTTTGACTTCATCGTCCGTCAATACCCGATCAATATCCAAGAGCGTCACCAAATGATCATTCGAACTGCCGATTCCTGCCACAAAGGAGATATCTACGGTATTGCCCATTTCTGGTGGCGGTTGAATATCTTTCGCATTCAAATCCAACACATCCGACACGGCGTCGACTAAAAATCCCATGACCCGATTGCGTACATTGACGACCACCACAACCGTGAACGACGTAGGTTCGGTCACGCCCATGCCAAACTTCATCCTCAGATCCACGATCGGGACAATTGTTCCTCGTAGATTCAACACGCCTTTGAGATAGTCCGGCGTGTTCGGAATTTTGGTGACATTGGTGTAGCCCTTAATCTCCTGGACCTTCAAAATATCCACGCCATAAAATTCTTCAGCTAAATTAAAGGTCAGGAATTGTTGGTCATCGCTCGAAAAACTCGTCCGAATCTCTTGCTGCGCTTCCGGTTCAATCGTTGCCGTGGACATATGTTGGCTCCTTGGTTATGTATGTCATCATTATTTTCTCGTAAGGCGTGAAGCGTCAGGCGTAAGGGGATTAAACTCACGTCTTATTCGCCTTACACCTCTCGTCTTTCTCGCTTCACCTCTTCTCGCCTAACGCCTTACGTCTTCTACGCCTCACGGCTTTTAGGCTGCAACGGTATGGTCGGCTCGAGCTAACTTCGCCAATCCTGGTACGTCCAGAATTAACGCCACCTGGCCATCGCCCAATATGGTAGCCCCAGAGACGCCTTCAACCTTCCGATAATTTTGTTCCAAGGTCTTAATCACCACCTGCTGTTGACCCGTCAATTCGTCCACCAAGACGGCCAGTCGACGATTCTCAACTTCAACAATCACCAATAAGGCTTGCATAGGATCTGTATATTCTGGTGTCACATTAAACACTTCGTAGAGACGAACCAGGGGAACCCATTCTCCTCGTAAATTCACCACTTCCCCTTTCCCGACAATTCGCTGCAAATCAGTGGCTTTTGGGCGAATCGACTCGGTGACGGTCAGGAGTGGAATGATATAATTATCCTCCCCGACTCGAACGGTCATGCCATCAATGATCGCCAATGTCAGCGGCAATTTGAGTGTGAGTTTTGAACCCTTGCCTGGAGTGCTCTGGACCGACACAGATCCCCCGAGCCCTTCAATGTTTCGTTTCACCACATCCATACCAACGCCACGCCCCGACACATCCGTAATCGTTTCGGCTGTGGAGAAACCGGCTCGGAAAATTAATTGATAGATCTCGTCGTCACTCATCGCCTTACCATCGGCAATTAGTCCACGCTCAATCGCTTTCGCGAGAATCCTGTCACGATTCAATCCTCGGCCATCATCTTCCACTGCAATACAAATATTGCCACCATCATGGTATGCATGCAGACGCACGGTACCTCGTTCTGGCTTACCAGCCGCCACGCGCTCTTCCGGGCCTTCTAAACCATGATCTGCGGAATTCCGGACTAAATGCGTAAGCGGATCGCCTATCGCTTCGATCAAGGTTTTGTCCAGTTCTGTTTCTTCACCAGTCAT
The DNA here is from genome assembly GCA_029261255.1 of Nitrospirales bacterium. Taxonomy (GTDB): domain Bacteria; phylum Nitrospirota; class Nitrospiria; order Nitrospirales; family UBA8639; genus Nitrospira_E. Next base: position 46,621 of record JAJDBQ010000234.1, on the reverse strand, counting down.
AACCAATTGTATTTGTTTTCCACTTTTCCCAGATAAATCTCGGACCAATCGAGGGAATCGATGAAAAGCTGACCCAATCGGCATCATACGAATCGACATGACCCGCTCTTGTAGTTCACGGGTATTGCGTTCCAACTGCACAATACGTTCTTGCAAAACGGGCAATTGATCAATCGTGAATTTTTCACCTAAATCGGTCAGCATGGATTGGGTAATGACCAACTCACCAACCAAGTTGATCAGCTTGTCAATTTTTTCAGTATCCACTCGAATTGAGGCGACTTCCCCTTTTTTCTGTTGCTTTTGTTTTTGGAGGGCCTTATCAACTTGCTGTGGCGTCACTTTTTTGTCTTCGACTAAGATTTCTCCCAACGGCTTTTGCTTGGCCAGACCATCTGCGATTTCTCCTGGGGTGACGACACCTTCTTCGACAAGGATATCTCCCACACGTTTATAGGGCTCCGCCTGTTTCGGCGCACAATCGGTAATGGTCAATTCACTGCCGTCTCGGACAAAATCGAAGACCGCTTCCACCTTGTCAATCGAGACGTCCGTTTCCAGTTCGAGATTCCAACTCAGATAACAGCATTCAGGGTCCATCACGTCTAAGGCAGGGATCTTGTCGACTTGTACTATCAAATCTTTGATCATGCCCAATTCATGGAGCTCTTTAAAGAGTTGCGCTGGATCCAAGCCACGCTGAAACAGTTCTGGCAACGGAATCCAATTAATTTTTATGAGACGCCATGCCGGTGACTGTGGAGCTGTTGTTTCTGGAGCCACCGTCTCCTCCGCTGATGATGGTGCTGCAGTGACCTCACTCCCTGACTCGCCGTCTTGGCAGGCCTGTAGCTCCTTTTCAAGACCCTGGATAATCTCTTGATCAGCGTCACCTGCACCTTGGGCCGCATCGAGCAAACTCTTGAGTCCATCCAGAGAGCGCAACAAGACATCTACGGCATGCGGTGTGACTGGAATCTTTTCATTCCGCATCAAGTCCAACACGTTTTCCATTTTATGGGTCAGACCGGCAATCTCCGCAAAATTGAACATTCCCGCATTGCCTTTAATGGAATGAGCCGCCCGAAAGATACGATTGAGGAGATCAAGATCCTCTGGACGCTCTTCTAACTCCAAAAACCCTGTTTCCATGGTTTCGACATGTTCGGCAGATTCCGTAAAAAATGATTCCTGAAATTGCGAAAGATCAACAGCCATTCATTGCACTCCTTTGTCGTCAACCTGATTATTCATCTTTTCGTGAAGGGTAAGGCGTAAAGCGTTAGGGGATTTTTTATGACGAATCAGTCCACTCACCATCTTATCAATCCGATTCATCATTGCTTCTAACTCACTCCAATCTTTTTGAGACAAAAAACCAAGCCTCTTTGAAATTTCTAACTGAGTATCCAATTCGCTCAAAGAACCTTGCGCGATATGCAGAAACTGCACAAATTCTTTTGAAGTTTGTCGGCCTGCCCCTTCAGCAATGTTACTAGGAATACTCACAGCCGCTCTGCGTATTTGATTCACAAGACCATACGTTTCTTTTTCAGGAAAATTTTTCGAAACACGGTACACGTCAGTGACTAGTTGCATCGCCATATTCCATACATCTAATTTCTTATGCGGCTTTTCCACATTTCATAATCCCTTCGTCTCTCGTCTTCTTCCCCTCACGTCCTCTTCGCCTCAGGCCTGACGTCAGAGTCCCCTCACGCCTAACGTCTTTCAGCCCGGCATCACTTTCTTGATGGTGGCGAGCATTTGTTCGGGGTTGAAGGGTTTCACCACCCAGCCTGTGGCTCCTGCTCCTTGCCCTTCTTTCTTTTTGGCATCCGAGGATTCTGTGGTGAGCATGAGAATTGGCGTAAATTTATGTGGGGCCATGCCCCTGATAGCTTTGATCAACGAAATACCATCCATATTGGGCATGTTCAAATCAGTAATCACTAAATTGGGCTTGGCTCCACCGTTTAACTTATCGACGGCTTCTTTTCCATCGCCGGCTTCTACCACTTCATACCCTGCCCCAGTGAGTGTAAAACTCACCATCTGCCGCATGGAAACAGAATCATCTACCACTAAAACAGTCTTACCCATGATCTTCCCTCTCTGTTGTCGGTTTGGCTGTATGTTGCGTCACTCGCTTCACTTCCCGTGAAATCTACTATTTTTTCTCTCGTAAAACGTCAGGCGTCAGGGGTAAGGCGATAGGATTGGTTTTATCCCTTCACGACTCACGTCCTTTTCCCCTCACGGCTTTCTCGCTTCACGCCTCACGTCTTCAAAATAAGGTGACGGTATCTTCTTGTTCGGCTCCGCCAGTTCCTACCAGGACCGCCGCTTCACCAGACTGCGCCGCCTCTATTGTGAGTCGCTCAGACTCCATACTCGAACCATGTTCTAACCCACGCAATTCTTCGATGATCGCTGGCATTGAGTCTGTTCCACCTGGACCATCTGCGACGGCTTGCAAGGGAGCATGAATGCTCTCCAGCGGTTGATACACATGCTCCAACTTTTGACGAGTAATGTCTTGAAATTGCATGGACATCACAATTTGTCCAATGTCCTGACCTAATTCCTTGGCCCGGCCAGAATTTTGCCCCACACTTTCTTTCAGCGCAGAATTTTTTGAGACCATGACTTCAGTCATAGCCATGATATTTTGTTGTGCGCTCAACGTCGACGTGAGGTCTAACGAAGCTAAGACCTGTAATTCCGACATGGCAGATTCCGTTGTCCCTTTTACCTCCGTCGCTAAAGCACGGATTTGCTCGGCAGCTTGCCCTGATCGATTCGCCAGCTTGGTGACCTCATCGGCCACAACCGCAAATCCTCGACCATGCTCTCCTGCTCGAGCGGCCTCAATCGCTGCATTCAACGCTAACAATCGCGTTTGATCCGCAATGAATTCGACTTCTTCCACGACTTCAGAAATTCGGGACGTGGTATCCAAGGCCTGTTCCATAACGTTCACCGTCGATACGGTGACGGTTGACGTTTGCGTAACTTGATCCACAAACATTTGCATGGTGTCTTTCGTGTTATTCAGAATGGCTTCAACACTCATCCCCTCATCTCCATCACTTTCACCCATGCTGAGAATCGTTTCTGTTTCAAACGCTGATTCTCGAGCTTGTTGCGAGATTTTCTGAAACCGCTGAATCAGACCAGCCGACGCTGTTTCTGTTTCTTGAATCACCGCCTTCAATTGGCCCACGTAGACAGGCAACATCGGAGCAAGACACCCACAAAATTCTTTCCAATTCTGTTGGGCATTGGCCAGTGTCTCATCGGCTTCACGTACTTTCTGCTCAAGATCACCAATGCGAGATTGCCCTGTTCGACCGCCCAGGACATAGCCGACGCCACCTCCCACAAGCAGAAGTGCTCCCCATATCATCCAATCAATCACCACATGTCACCTCTCATCATTAATTCTTCTTGCACTAAAATAATCGTGATCCTATTTTTCTATGAGGCACCTTGTTCATTTGAAAGAAACTGTGAAAACCCTATTTGCTCAAATCGATCTCGAATCTGAGCTGAATAGCCTTTTAAGGTCAGTCGGCCAGAACGAGTGGCAGCCACTATGAGCTGGACGCATGAGGAATCCATGCGATCGATTTCCGATAAATCTAGTTCCAATGGGCCTTCTTGCTGATAAAGAGCATTCAGATCGTCATGAAACTGACCCGCTTCAAAGATGGTCAGATCTCCGATGGGTTTTAAGGTCGCATCTGCAGGAAGAACCGATTCCACTTCTTTTTCATTCATGTTGTTCCTCGATTTTTTGGAGCGAGTGGCAGATTTCATTAAATATCCTTTTAAGTCTTATGTGACTCACCGCCACGTCCTATCACGTACGGCTTTCACATTCGAACGTTGTAAGCCTCACTATTATTAAAAATATCGGGCAACACTTATCCTGACTTTAGTTAATTGATGATTTTTTAAAAAAAAACTCAAATTCATGCGTCCACGCTTTAATCAGGCAGGACTTTCACACGGGGTCTGTATGGGGAAAATTTGCCTCGGATTTCGATCGTTTTCTTCACACTTCCCAGAATCAGAAGGTCAATGAAGATTCACAGGGGCATCGTGAAGAGACTTTCAAATAAGCAGGAAATCGATTTGGGTTTGAATCTGAGCTTTGATTTCCAAGAGGCCATCAAAAGCATTCGAAGGGATCTGAAGTGCAGCTGTCACTGGCAATGCCCGTAGCATATCATCAGACATGGCCACGGAATCTAAATGGTACGTCGCCATATGTCTCGCTAGACAGGTGAGCGCCGCCCCTTTGGATGGATGTGTTGCTAAATGATAAGAATAATGCTGATGTAGATTGATGGCTTCTTTTACTGGAGCCGGAAAATTCCACACATCAGCCATTTGCCGACCTACTTCAATATATGATTGCTCTATGAGTGTGAGCATCTCTGACCATGAAAGCTGTATGGACCCGGATGCCATACTTTGATTGACTGTGTGTACAACAAAGAGCTTACCGAGACTATGCAATAACCCACAGAGAAACGGCGTGTCTGGATTCTTCCCAATCATGCCCGCCAGAGTCTTCCCGTAGAGAGCTGTTGCAATGGCATGTGCCCATATTTCACGGATCTCTCGCTCATAACCACGATCATTAAAGACTCCGGTTTGCACCGATAACGCCAGCGTAATCCCTGCTATGGAGTTTAACCCCAGCCAGTCTATGGCCTGTGAGATAGAAGTTATTTCCTTTGGTGTTCCAGATGCAGCAGAATGACAGACTTTAAAGATTTTGGCCGTAAGAACGGGATCGCCTTGTATCAGGTCGGTTAATTGGCTTGCATGTGCCTCAGGATCATTTGTGAGTGCGAGTACTCGACGAGCCACTTCAGAAAGAGGCGGAAAGTCCAATTTTTTCTGTTCCAAGCTTTCTAAAATGGGGAGTAACCGCTCCTGTATCTTCACCGACTCAAACACCAAAGGAGGTCTCAGGGGAACAGGAACAAGAGGCACCACCGGCGAATGAAGAAGGACCGCTGGCTTGCGCACTTGTTTAGGCTTGATGACAGTGATCGGAATTTTTTGTTTCAGGTTCGTTAAGGTCAACACCTCCCTGACTTACCCATCAACCACCTGAAGGGAAAGAGAAATATTGGCCTCGCCCAATGTCTTGAGTGCTAACATCAGCAAACCCATGCCTGCACTATCAATGAAAGGAACGTCAGACAAGTTGAGAACAATATCCTGATGTTTAGAGCCTTTTGCCTGTTCTATCGCCTGATGAAAAGAATGGCGAGACTGAAAGTCCATTCGCCCATTCAATGTCAACATCAATTTCCCATCAGCCTCGTGTTCAGTAACGTTCATTCATAACCTTCCGTACGCGGCTGTGAGTTTTTGACGGATCGACGTCGTCTCTCGTTTCTGCACGTCAAACCTTCTCAGGTGAATTGTCGATTAGTATGAAAATCGGGAGGAGGACTATCTTGTTCTGAAATGGGCCACACACTTGTGCCATGACACGTGTTCAGTGAAACTTCACGATTCTTTCCCAAGCAATTCCTGACACGAATGCTGTTCAAAAGGTAGCGGGTCTTTGAGATGTACGAGACAAATCACTTGGCTACCATTTCCCTGATATTCCAAGTGGTCAAAACTCAAAGCTTTGGCCATCGCGATTCCTCGTCCATGGCTTTCTAAGAGGCGTCCGGCATTGATTTCTTCAAAATCACACCAATCAAAACCCTGCCCTTGATCGATCACCGTTAATTGGATCCGATCAGCATGACGCTCATACACAATTTCTACAAATTTATCAGCATATTCAGGTAATAATTGGCGGCGGGAAATTTCATGTTCCCATTGATTGTTTGCTTGCAAAATAGTTTTTTCATCGTAGCCTATTTCCAAATTACCATGTTCAATGCCATTCATAATCAACTCATTAAGTCCAAACGCCACTTTCTCTGAATTCGGACAGGCTTGAGCAATTAATAGAGCAAGATCAAAGGCCTCATCCATCGTTTGCACGCGAAACCGCCCTTGCTGCAGACACCCAATCGTTTTGACCTGCACTCGCAGGTTGCGCGCAAGGCTTTTCCATTTCAAGCCTTCCTGTACTGCCGCATGGACCATACGAATGAGGAGCTGTTGATCATACGGTTTCGTCAGGTAAAAAAAGACGCCAGCTTCCATGCCTTCGCAGATTTCCCTCGGCGAGGCCGCTGACGTCTGCATCACCACCGGTATCCATTTAAACTCTTCATCAGCTTTCAGCGTGGCCATCACATCGAGACCAGTCATCCCGGGCATCATACGATCCAAAATCATGGCGTTAAATCCATGGCGATCTTGACGTAACAGCTCTAACGCTTGAGCGCCATTATGTGCCTGAACAAGCTCATAGGGTTCATCCTTCAGACATTCAGTCAGGACGTCCAGGTTCAGATCATCATCATCAACGACCAGTATACGTAGGTGTTCTTCACTCATTCGTGGTTACTTCACGTATATTGAGAAACAGAAAGAGAAATCAGCCATTTTCCCTCGTGAATTCTAGCCCAATCAAGGCCACGTCATCTCCAAATATGCCATCAGCTTGCCAGGCACGACTTTCATGAATCAGACTTTTGAGACCTAATTTCATCGGACGCGTATAGACTTTTTCTAGTGCCTCCTGCAAGCGATTTTTTCCCCAAATCTCGCTTTCGGCATTCTCGACTTCGAATATTCCATCACTAAAAATATAGAGCCGATCTTTGTCCATGAGAGTGATAGAATCGGTTTGATAAATTTCATCAGGTGAAAATCCTGTTGGCCATGACTTCTGCCCTAACACTTCTGAAGGGGCATTATTTCTGACTAAAATTGAACCAGGATGCCCTGCACTGGCAAATCGGAGCTTACCAGTTGAATGCTGAAGCACCCCCACCCAAATCGTGAAATAATCACCTTGGTCTGTCATGGGATTTTCAGCATTGAGCTGTGTCACAATCTGGCCAGGATCAAAACCTGGGAACGATTTCGCGATGTGTGCGCCTTTGAACCACATGGCCAGTGAGACGGCTCGCAACGCTGGTCCCGTGCCATGTCCTGACATATCTAGCACCATAATCCCCAAATGATCATCTCCCCATTCCGTCACTTGGAATAAATCTCCACCCAATTGTGAAGATGGGAGAAATTCCCATGACAACCGTATTCCGGGCGCCACTTCTCCTGGTTGAGGCAACAACGAACGAACAAATTCTGACGCGGAGTTTAATTCATTATCGAGTTGCGTCTGTTTTTCTGTGATGAGGTGATACGATTCTTCAAGATCTAAAAACAATTGCCGCGCGCGAAGCCCTGCGCTTACTCGGGCAAGGATTTCTTGATCGGAGGCCGATTTCGGCAAGAAATCATCAGCTCCTCGAGTCAGCCCTTCGGCTATTTGCGAGGGTTGATCTAACGCGGTCATGAGAATGAAATGGATAGACCGATATCGGTCATCCTGCTTCATCGCCTCACACAAACCAGGACCATCCAGTTCAGGCATCATCCAATCGGATAAGACTAAATCCACCTTTTCTTGTTCAATAATCGCCAGAGCCTCTTTGCCATTCTCCGCCTCAAGCAATCGATGATTGAGCTTACTAAGACGTCGTTTGGCCACCATCCGTACCAATTTTTCATCATCAACAAGCAATATCGTATACCACCTGCCCTTTTGAGCAGGTTCATCAGATACGACTCCAATTGGATTAATTGTTTCTATCACATTCACCTCGGGAGCTTTGGTAAAGAGAGAACTAGTCTAAGTTTTTTCGGTATATTCGCACTAAAACTCAAGCGCTGGAACAAGAAAAATAGGCGTTAGGCGTTAGGCGTTAGGCGTTAGGCGTTAGGCGTTAGGCGTTAGGCGTTAGGCGTTAGGCGTTAGGCGTTAGGCGTTAGGCGAGAAAGATAAAATGACCTTATCAGGAAAAGCAATCGTTATTTGTCATATGCCAGAGTGATATCTGACCTTTCACTGCTTACCCCTCACCTTCATCTTGAAAGCCGTGAATGAAGTAGTGCCTTCAGCCGAATCATGGATTGAGCATGCAATTGACAGATACGTGATTCCGTCACGTGAAGAATCACACCGATTTCTTTCATCGTCAATTCCTCAAAATAATATAGCGTCAGCACGAGTCGTTGACGTTCAGGCAAGCGCTCAATCGCGTCGACTAACGCACGGCGCGCATCCTCCGACACTAATGATTCCAGTGGATTAGGCTGATCACGGTCGGCCAGCGCATCTAAGATCGGATGTGCATCTTCATCGTTACTCCCTAAGTCATCTAAGCTCAACACCACAGCCCCTTTGGCTTGCAGCAGCGTTTCATCGACTTCTTGTGCATCCATGCCTAGGGCTTCAGCTAATTCCGCCTCCGTTGGTGGACGCCCTTTTCTTTTGGTCCATTCGTTGGCGGCATGATTGATTTTCCCGATCCGCTCTCGTAGTGATCGAGGCACCCAATCCATCGCTCGAATTTCATCAAGCATCGCACCACGAATACGAAATTCCGCGTACGTACGAAATTTAATTTCTCGCGATGGGTCAAACTTCGTTAAGGCATCTAATAAACCCACCATACCAGCACTCATCAGATCTTCGACGTTCAGTCCACTTGACACTCGCATCGCTAAACGCATGGCCATGTATTTGATCACTGGTAAAAACTCTTTGATCAAATCTTCGCGTTCTTGATTATTCAGCGAAAGCTTTGTCTGGATCGCCGGCTTGAGTTGTTCAGGAGCAGGCTTCCGTTGTTCAGGAGCAGTTGTCACAGCACCACGTTTCATTCGTTATCCTTCCGTCACAGTTCGAGTCGCGGTTAAAGCCGAAGGTCCAAATAATTGAAACCCCCCTTGCCAGGAGTGTTCTCCTCTCCAATCCTCTACCGTGGAGACCAGCGACGTGAACGCTCTGCTCGCTGGTGCACGTGGGTACAGATCACACACGGCACGTTGTTGAGTCACGGCCATTGTCACGTAATCATCCGATGGAATGCAGCCCATATAATCCAGCGTGACCGACAAAAACCGATCCGTCACTAAACTGAATTTCCGAAAGACCTCTTTGCCTTCTTGCGTATGTTTGACTTTGTTCACCAACAACCGAAATATTTTTAAGTGATAGCGCGTCGAGAGGATTTTAATGAGCGCATACGCATCGGTCAGCGACGTCGGGTCTGGCGAAACCAGGACGACCGTCTCATGCGCGACTAAACTAAAATACAAGACATTCGGGGAAATGCCAGCCGCACAATCAATCAGCAGAAGATCGGGTCCTTGCGGTAATTCCAGGAAGGCTGTTTGCAGCTTTAACTGTTGTTCATGCGTCAGTTGCGTAAAAGCTTCGGCACCAGAAGTGGCGGGAAGGAGTTGAATCCCTTCTGGCCCACTCACCAGCACCTCCTCCAATCGACGTTGACCTGAGAGCACGTCTTCAATCGTATATTGCGGCGTCAGACCTAAGAGAATATCCACATTCCCCAAGGCCAAATCTGCATCCATCACCATGACTTTCCGGCCCTGCCGAGCGGATGCGACCGCCACATTGGTCACAACATTGCTTTTCCCCACACCACCTTTGCCAGAACTCACAGCAATCACTTGCACCTGAGGTCGAACAGTCGGAGTAGGATTCATCGCGGCTCGCAATCCACTGGCTTGATCCACACGTCGGGGCCTTACCGCACCCGATCTCATCATTTGTGACGTTGTCGATACAGCCATTAGGGAGCTACCTCCAGTAACTCTGGTGCCTCATGACCCACCACCGTCGATGCCTCCCCCAACACAAGCTCCACGAGTCGTTCACGTGTCGCAACTTCTAAATCCTCTGGGACACGTTGCCCCGCCGACAAATATGACACGGCCAAGCCCGACGCAGACAACACGTTGTAGAGACTCCCAGATCTCACCGATTCATCGAGTTTGGTCAGAATGACGTTGTGTATCGGCATCGTTTGATAACGACGAATGGTGTCCATCTGCACGGCTTCAGCCATTGGTGCAGCCAAAACAAGGTGCGTTTCAATTTTGAATGAACCTCGCGTCATCGCGATGAGTTCCTCATGGCCCGCCCGATCTTTCGGACTTCGGCCTGCTGTATCGATAAGAATCAAATCAGCCTCCTGATGACGTCCCATACATTCCAAAAAATCTTGCGGTGAAACAGCAACTTCTAACGGAATCTTCAGGATTTTGGCGAACACGCGAAGTTGCTCCACGGCAGCCACACGATAGGTGTCCAACGTAATCATGACTGTTTTTTGATGGGCATCTCGTTGAGCGGCCAGGCCTGCGAGCTTCGCGATCGTTGTCGTTTTCCCTACCCCTGTCGGCCCCACCAGCATGATAATTTTTTGTCCATACTGTCGAGAAACCGAGGGCTTGGACACCACCAGGCCCTCCTCAAGACGTTCCCGCAGGAGGCCCTTGATGGCGTCACGGTTACCGAGTCCTGCCGTCCCAAGTGTCTCAACCACCGATCGCAACACCTGGTGCGCGAGTTGCGGATCAATACCTTGGGCGACAAGCGCGTGATAGTCTTCCAGTAAATCGCCAGGTAAGCCTTCAATGCGTTTATCCATCTGACTTCCCAAGACTTGGCCAACCACAATCCGCAACCCTTCTAACTCTTGCCTCAAAGGGGCTAGCGCTTGCTCTGGATCCTTCTGCGTTTCTCGTAATCGCTGGATTTCTTCTTTCATATCATGCAACTGCTTCGTGACAGGATCTAAGACCGTCGCCACCTGTAACTGCTCAGAAAATGTGGCTTCCTTCTTGGCTATTGGTTGTTCCACATCAGGTCGCATCGCAGGCAATTGTTTGCTGATCAACGCCTGCAATGATCGATCCAAGGTCACGGCTGGCTTCATGTCTTCGGCTTCTGGTGATCGATCAACCGCTGCCGTGACTTCTATAACTGATTGGCTTAGTAACCCAAACAATCCTCCAGATTTCTGTATCCGGCGAGATGAAACAATCACCGCCTCCGGCCCCAACTCAGCTTTTATCGCTTGGAGGGCTTCTTGTAATGAAAGAGCTTCAAAGCGTTTCAATTTCATGTGGTAACCTCACAACTTCAATGGCTTGAATTTTTGTTTTAGGATCCAATTCATTCGGTGATAACACCGCCAGTGCATGAACCCCTGGCGAAACTAGACGATAGAGTTGGGATCTGATTGATTGAGAACAGAGGACGATTGGTTGATACCCCTGTCCAACAACCCGCTCAATCGCTTGTCGTACAGACACAATCACTTGGTTAAACAGGCCGGGAGACAGCCCCTCTTGATTGCCCCCACTCGGCTTAATCACTTCCGTCAACCGTCGATCAAGCACAGGATCTAAACTCACGACATGGACGAACCCTTCTGCGTTGGCATATTGCGTGGAAATGGTTCTAGATAGATTCTGCCGGGCATATTCCGTCAGGGTGTCAGGATCCTTACTCACAGTGGTGTAATCGGCCACAGTCTCCAGAATAGTCCGTAAATCCCGAATGGACACCCGTTCACGTAGTAGATTGCGTAAGATTCTCACCACGACTCCTAGAGATAATTGGGTGGGAATGAGCTCATCCACCACCTTCGGATACGTCTTAGCAAGGTTATCCAGCAAATTCTGGGCCTCTTGACGACCCAGCAATTCATGCCCATTGGTTTTGATCAGTTCCGTTAAATGTGTCGCAATAATGGCGGGGCCATCGACCACCGTATACCCTTCCATTTGCGCGCGTTCTTTCTCCGTTGACGCGATCCAGACGGCTGGCAACCCAAAACAGGGATCCTGACCGGGCTTTCCCTCTAACCCCTTCTTTGCGTTCCCTGGATTAATCGCTAACAAATGTCGCGGCATGAGTTCACCCTTCGCGACCGAAATGCCTTTGAGCAAAATACTATATTCATGCGGCTTGAGCTGGAGGTTATCTCGAATATGAACCGAGGGCACCACAAATCCCATGTCCAGAGCCGCCTGTTTCCGAATGGCCCGAATACGTTCTAATAGCTCTCCACCTTGGGCTTGATCCACGAACGGGACCAATCCATAGCCAACGTGCAATTCCAACAGATCAGGCGGCGCAACCGTATCGATGGACTCAGTTGCCGCCGCTTCAGGTTTTCCTTCCTGCCCCCCACCAGTGCTTTGTGGCTGAGCTGCCGCAACGGCTGCTTCCTGCTTCTGTTGAAACAACACATAGGCCAACCCGGCGGTCATCGCCCCAAGGATCAAGAAAGCCGCATGGGGCAAACCCGGCAAGAGTCCTAAAAAAATCAACATACTCGCAACTGCCGCCACCAATTGGGGGTTGAAGAAAATTTGATCAGTTAAATCCCGTCCTAAGCTGGTCTCCGTCGACACTCGTGTAATAATGATACCGGCCGCCGTCGACATGATCAGTGCTGGAATTTGTGCAATGATGGAATCGCCAACCGTCAACAATGTGAACCGTTTGGCGGCTTCCACGACGTCCATCCCATGATCTAAAACCCCAATTCCCAGGCCACCGATGATGTTGATAAAGATGATGAGCAAGGCGGCAATCGCATCCCCACGGACAAACTTACTGGCACCATCCATGGAGCCATAGAAATCGGCCTCTTGTGAGATCATTTCTCGTTTTTTTCTTGCCTCAACTTCGTCAATGATGCCTGCATTCAGATCGGCATCAATACTCATCTGACGTCCTGGCATCGCATCCAACGTGAACCGGGCGGCGACTTCGGCGATACGCGTGGCACCCTTGGTAATGACCACAAAGTTAATAATGACGAGAATAGAAAACACCACTATTCCAACCGCAAAGTTACCTCCGACCACAAACTCGCCAAAGACACGAATCACTTCTCCAGCCGCCGCAGGCCCTTCTGCCCCATGCAAGAGAATGGCTCGCGTGGACGCAATATTGAGCGCCAAACGGAACAAGGTCGTGAGCAACACCACTGATGGAAAAACGGAAAATTCAGCTGGCCGTCCCGCATTCATCGTGACCAGTAAAATTAACATGGCCAAAGTGATGCTAAAGGATAAAAAGAGATCCAGCATGAAGGGTGGCAGCGGCAACAACATGAGTAAAAGCATGCCGACCACGCCCACCGGCAACAGGACATCGCCATAATGACTAGGAGTCAGATCAATTTTCCATTGTTCACTATCAAATGCCATCTGGTTTCCTAGCTAGCGATGGATATCGCAAATGTTGTTAATGTCTGTCCCAATTCTTCTCATAGTCCCCGTGAGGCGTCAGGCGTGAAGCGAAAGGCGAAAAGCCGTCCTCCGTGGAAATCCTTCGTCTTTTTCTTTACGCCTCATACCTTCCCCTCCCCTTTCACACGTCACTCTTTACTCCTTACTGTTTCGGCCTTCCCCCTCACGCCTGACGCCTCACCCCTTACGTCGTTTACCCGGCTTGATCCTGGGGGTGTCGCAAACGATAGACGTAGGCCAAGAGTTCTGCTGCCGCTTGATACAAGGCCGTCGGAATTTCCTGGCCGACTTTACTGGCTTTGAATAAACCACGGGCCAGGCTTCTATTTTCTATAATCGGCACACCCGCCTGACGCGCAATCTGTTTAATTTTTTCCGCCATAAATCCGGCACCTTTCGCGACCACGACCGGTGCATCCATATTCTCCGTGTCATAACGAAGGGCCACGGCCAAATGCGTCGGGTTGGTAATAATGACATCGGCTTTGGGCACGGCCTGCAACATTCGTTGCCGTGCTCGTTCCCGTTGTAAACTTTGTCGACGAGATCGAATCTGAGGATCCCCTTCCGCATCCTTCGATTCATCTTTGACTTCCTGCTTTGTCATTTTTAAATCTTCGTTATGTTGCCACCGTTGATAGACAAAATCGGCTACCGCCAAAATTAAAAGGATACCTCCAACGGACCAGACAATGTCTTGTACGAGATCCCAGGTAACTCCAATCGACTCCAAGATATTCTTAATGGGAAGTTGTACAAGATCAGACATACTTTCGGAAAACACGCCATAAAGTATTCCCGCCACCATAGCGAGCTTCGCGAGAGACTTGATTAGTTCGATCACCCCTTTCCATGAAAATATGCGTTTGATCCCATTCATGGGATTCATTTTCGAGGGTTTGGGCTTCAACCCCTCCTCTATCCATAAAGGTCCTGTTTGCATCAAGAGAGCAGCCAAGGCTAATAGGGCGACGATGAGGCCAAACGGAATGAGCGGCACAAAGGCTTTGTTCATCACATTAAACAGCAACAGGTGTATCGTGGTTGGATCAAGCTGCAGTGTTCCTGCCTGTTCTAACCAATGCCGATAGTGCTCGGAGAATTCTCGAAGCATTTGAGGTGCCCACAGCGTGATCGCTCCCACGCCACCTAACAACACAAAGAGCGGGGGTAATTCTCTCGTGATAGGGACTTGGCCTTTTTTACGTGCATCCGCTAATTTTTTCCCTGTCGGTTCTTCGGATTTTTCTCCTCCGTCTTTATTTTCAGCCATGCCCTAATTCCTGCAAGAGATCCCATAAAATACCTTCCATCTCCAAGACCGACTGCTGAAACACCAAGGCGATGAACGGCAAACCCAACCCCAACACGATAAGGCCAACAGAAATGGTGATAGGAAAACTGGTCATCAAAATGTTCATTTGAGGAACAAGACGCCCAAGTACACCCATTGTGATATGCACAAGAAATGTGGCGGCCATCACCGGAGCCGCCAATCTCAACCCCGTCTCATACATCCGTTGAATCAATCCTGTCACATCGGGAAGAAGCGGTGCACTCAGGTGCGCACCGAATGGAGGAATCAACTGAAAACTACTGCCCAGCGCTAAGAGCAACAGGAGGTGTCCGTCTATCTGAAAATATAATAGCGTGGCCAGGACGGTCATCAATTGTCCGAACACCGGTGTTTGCACTTGGGAGACGGGATCGAGCGCATTGGCCATCGCAAACCCCACTTGAAATCCCAGCACATCTCCAGCCAATTCCACGGCTGCCATGATTAATCGCATGGCAAAACCAAGCACGAGTCCAACGAGTATTTCCGCACCTAAGGCCATCACCAAATGAACGGGCTCTAACCAATTGGGCGGCAGCGTAAAAGTTACAACGGGAGTCAGAACCACGGAGATCGCTGCGGCTAACCCAATTTTGATGCTCTTGGGAACCGTTCGGCCTCCCAGTAGAGGCAATGCCGCCAAAATGACCGAAGTTCGCACGAGCACCACGATAAATTGCCAAACTTGTTGCATCGCCATATCCCATTGCAACACCAGCTAGCCTACTTCCTTGCACGAAAAAATGAGCCTTCTTATTGTCCTGTTTAAAGTCTGTGTCATAACTATGGTCAATTTTCGTAAGGCGTGAGGGGTAAAACGTGAAGGAGTAATATCTCTTTTTATTTCACCTGACGCCTCACGATTCACGTCTTCCCTCATTGAGCCATTTCAGGAATTTGTCCCCAGACACCGGTCATAAAACCCACGAGAATTTGTAACATCCATGGAAACATGAAGAGCAGCACAAGGAACATCGTGATAATCTTTGGCAAAAACGTGAGAGTCATTTCATTGATTTGTGTCATCGCTTGAAATGCGCTGACCATCAGTCCCACGATCAAGCTCAATCCCAACATGGGGCCTGCCACAAGTAAAATTGTTTTAATCGCTTCCTGGCCGACCGCCATTACGCCCTCTGGAGTCACTATTTTTGTCCTCTAGGTGAAAGATGAAACATGAAGTTATTTCGTGAGGCGTAAGGCGTGAAACGTAAAGAAAAAAGATTGGTCATGATGACGACCTCTCGCCTCACGTCTTTTTTCGCTTCACGCCTGACGGCATTTCGTTACTGAAAACTATTCATGAGTGAACCCACGACCAAAAACCACCCGTCTGCAAGGACGAACAAGACAAGCTTAAACGGCAGCGAAATCATGATAGGAGGCAACATCATCATCCCCATAGACATCAACGTACTCGCCACGATCATATCGATCACAAGAAACGGAACATAGATGAGAAACCCAATTTGAAAGGCCGTTCGCAATTCACTCGTGATAAACGCTGGCACTAAAACATGGATGGGAATATCCTTCGAGGTCTGAGGATCGGGAATTTTCCCCATACTCATAAACATACCCAAGTCTTTTTCCCTGACCTGTTTCAACATAAACTCTCGTATCGGTTGAATAGCGCGTTCCATGGCGACTTCTTGTGTCACCTGATTTTCAAGGAAAGGATTCAACGCCTCTGTTCGCACTTGCTCCCACACCGGCATCATGATGAATAACGTCAAAAATAACGCTAAGCCAATCATGACTTGATTGGGAGGCGCATGGAGAGTCCCTAAGGCTTGTCGCAACAACCCAAGAACAATCACCACACGGGTAAACGATGTGACTAACATGAGGAGTGCAGGCGCCAACGTAAGAACCGTCAGCATAAAAAGAATGCGCAGACCAAATGTCCAGGGTTCTGTTGCATCGAGCCCAGACACTTGCAAGCTGATTATTGGATCTGTTGTGGCTTGCGCCAACGCGGAGGTTGGCCTCATCATGACATCGCTCACTACGACACCACTCAGCAGTCCAAGACACGCAGCACAACGGCTTGCCCAGGCTCCCACAGGTTTCGCAAAACCATTCATGATCATTTTTCCATCCTGGCAGACGACGGATTGGAAACTACCCCAGCGTCATTCTTTTCTGAATTGGGCTCTGTGGCACGCCCTAGCCACGACCCAATGCGACTGGCAACAGGATTCGCCAACCCTCGCATGCGAGTCGTACGCTCTTCGTCAGTGATTGTTGTTAATAAGATCATGTCTTTGGCTGTGGTACCTAAGACCAAGACTTCCCCTGCGACATCAACCAGCATGATTTGCTTTCCTGTGCCAACTCGCAGACCTCCCAGCACACGCATCAGAGGCTCACCACCATTTCCAGGAATTTCCCCAAATGTGCGACGGACCCAAGCCAGCCCGGCCAGAAGGATAGTGATGACCACAGCCAACGCCCCGGCCATTTTGAGTGCTTCATGTGTCAAATCCATTTTTTTCGTGAGGCGTGAAACGTCAGGCGAAAAAAAATTCTTCCCCTAGCGTTTTACGTCTTACCCCTTATGTTCTTAACGAAGTTTATTCACTCGTTCAGTAGCACTGATGACATCCGTGAGACGAATGCCAAACTTCTCATTCACCATCACGACTTCACCGCGTGCCACCAGGCGCTCATTCACCAAGACCTCTAGCGGCTCTCCTGCGAGTTTATCTAATTCAACGATTGATCCTGGACCAAGCTGGAGCAGATCCTTAATCAACATTCGTGTATTCCCCAATTGCGCAGATAACACAAGCGGAATATCTAACAGTCGCTCAAGATTGCCATCCTGAGGAGGCGTTGGGTCTGATGCAGCTGGTGGCGTCAAAGTCGGCAACGGACTCTCCGCCTTTGGCGTGACTTCCTGGGCCATCGCCTCCATCATTTCTTTCTCGGCATCAAAGGGCACCTCACTGGTCGTCGCCGCTTCCTGAGCCATCGCCTCCGCCATTTCTTTCTCAGCATCAAAGGGCGCTTCACTCTGCGTGGCCGTTTCCTGAGCCATGGCCTCTGCCATTTCTTTCTCAGCATCAAAGCTGTCCATGTCTACGTTGTCTTCTTCACTCATGTCTCATCTCCATGTTGTCTGCATTCGTGGCCATGTCATCTTCGCATCAGGCTTGACGACCTATTCCGGCAACATGACCTGGTCCAGAATTTGAAATGATTGCATCCCATTCGCCGTCCCTGGAAAACCCGCAAATTTAGGCACGCCTTCTACGGTCGCAATTAATGGCTGCTGAGGAGATTGATTTAAACCGATGACATCTCCCGCTTCAAAATTCATAAACTCCTCTACGGTCACTTCGGCTTCCCCGAGTGTCACAGTTATCTTGACCGGCGCATCCTTAATCCTGCTCGCAAATCGATTAACCCAACTGTGATCAACTTCATAAAAATCACTTTGAAAGCTCACTTGGAGTCGATCTCGAATCGGTTCCAACATGGCATACGGAAGGCAGAGGTGCAGATCTCCCACTGAATTGCCAAGTTCAATTCCTAACGTCACCACGATGACAACATCAGCTGGCAAGACGATCGAGGCTAATTGAGGATTCATTTCCGCCCGCACTGGTTTCACCACAACCTTTTGAACAGGCTCCCAGGCCTTCTGTAAGTCCTTCAATCCCATGGCGATCACCTTACGCATCACGCGCTGCTCGATCACTGTAAAATCCTGCCCTTCTGGCTTCACGTGAGTCTGCCCGGCTCCGCCAAAAAAATGATCGACAAGAAGATAGACCGTTGCGGCATCGAGTGCCACCATCGCGGTTCCTCGAAGAGGTTCCATGGAAATAATTTGAAGATAGGCCGGAACGGGCAACCGCTTGGTGAATTCACCAAATTTCAAGACCGATTGATTTGTGACGGTCACTTCAGCCGTTTTACGAAGAATGTCGCTCAGGGCGAGGCGGAACAGGCGAGAGAATTGTTGATGAATCACATCCAAGGTCGGCATGCGACCCCGGATCACCCATTCTTGGTTTCCTAGGTCATAGGGAATCGGCCCTTCTTGAAGTTCATCCTCGACCACTTCCTCTTCGGTTTCAATGGCTCCATCAGAAACACCCCGAAGCAACGCATCAACTTCATCTTGACTGAGTATCTTTTCCATATTCTTAATCTGATAAAAAGTAAAAAACCTTCGTAAAACGTGAGGCGTAAGGCGTAAGGCGTAAATTCAAAACCATCTTTATTCCTTCCGCTCTACGGCTTCCCCCTTACGCCTGACGTTTTTATTGAATGATGAAATCTGTAAAGAACACATTCGCGACTTTCCCTTTGTTCATCACCCCATTCACCCGCGTCATAATTTCTTCGCGAATTCGCCGTTTCCCATTCGTCGTCCGCAATATTTGCGATTCCTTGCTACTTAACAGGACAAGGAGCACATCACGAATAGCTGGCACTTTATTCGTATAGTCAGTTTTTTCTTCTGGACGATCTAACTCTAATTTAATACTGACTTTAAGAAACCGCAGCTCATCTCGATCGGCAAGATTGAGAAGAAACGGCTCCAGTTCCATGACGGGACCAGGCTCTTCAGAATGCTCTTCCTCGTGCTCCGCCTTGGCATGCTTCTCGCCTTCTTCCTTTTCTCCTCCCATGAAAAACCATGCCGCCCCTCCTCCTCCACCAAGGAGAAGAACGCCGACAAGCCCTAGCATCATCATTTTTTTACTTGATCCCCCTGCTGCCGGCGCCGCATCACTGGCTTCTTCATCAGCCATACCATAACCTCACATGCAAAAAATTAGTTCTTGAACCCACCGTTTCTCTTTCAAAGGGAGCAACCTCTATGCCATGCACCCACGAATGCTCTCTTCTCCCTGTCCGATCAAAAAACGTCATAAAAACAAGACATTCAGTCATGATGACAGATACAAACCAAACCTTCTCACAGAACAATGTGATACGCATATCGTCATTTTCCTGGCGTTGCGCTGGAAGCTTTGACGCTTTAAGGTCATTACCTCCTCGACACGTGTTTGTGGTCGACTTGAACAAAAAAAAGCCCCCTGCCAGTAATGACAGGGGGCTTCAGATTCACGCGTTGGGACGAAAACTTATCGAGCCAGATTGACCAACTCTCCCAAGAGATCGTTCGTCGTCGTAATGATTCGCGAATTGGCTTGAAAACCTCGTTGCATCGTGATCATATCCACGAGTTCATCCCCCAAATCGACATTAGAAGTTTCTAAGGTGCTCGCTGATATTTTTCCAAAAGAACCGTCACCAGGATTCCCAGTCAATGGCGTTCCTGAATCCCCTGATTGAATGAAGAGATTTCGCCCAATTGGTTGCAAGCCATCAGGATTGATAAAACGCGTCAGTTCTACTTGTCCGATGGCCTGGGTTGTCCCATTGGAAAATCGTCCGGTTATTGACCCATCTTCTCCGATTGATGTCCCAGTTAAGGTTCCACTTGAAAACCCATCCTGACTGAGTGTGAGTAAGACTGATGCTGAACCTTGCTGCAACATCCCATCCGTTCCAGCTCCACCTTCCGCAATACTCGTCCCAAAATTAAAGCCAACAGCTTGGCCAGCAACTGGCACTGTCGTACCAGTGACAAAATCAATTCCCGCACCCCCTGTTCCGCTCGCATCATAGTAGTTAATCGTACTTTCCGACGCCAACAATCCGCTGGTGTTAAACGTCAGCGTCCCATCAGCAACTAAGGCATTGCCCGTTGTGGTGTTTTCTTGTCCGGCTGGGACATCAACTTCACTCTGTGCAGCCAGCACATGGTATAGCCATGTATTCGCCGCTGTCTTGGTAAAATATATATTCAAATCATGACCGGATCCCTGGGAATCAAACACCCGAACCGGTGAACTAAATTGAGAAACAGCCGAGCTTGACGGATCAGCTAAGAGAGCGGCATCGCTGGGTGCAGCGAGCAAAGGCAAATCAGCTTTCAAATTTCCGCTCATGGTCACACTTGTGGTCGCCGTGCCAACCTGTTGATTTGTGTCTAGAACCAAATCACCTGTAGCGCCAGTCGTGGCATCAACCCCTTGCAGACGCAAACCAGCCGGATTCGTTATGTTGCCATTTGCATCAATATTAAACTGCCCTGCCCGAGAAAAAAAAGTGTTCCCCGACGAATCATTGACTTGAAAAAATCCATCACCATCAATAGCTAAATCTAAGGCATTCGAGGTAGTCTGCAGCGAGCCTTGCGTAAAGCTGGGATCGATCCCCAATACCCGCACACCACGACCTTCAGTCAATGCGGTACTGGTTCCTCCGCCACCAATCGTGGCGCCAAATAGATCACCAAAGGAAACCGATCGGCTTTTATAGCCGACGGTCTGTGCATTGGCGATGTTATTTCCAATTTCACTAAGTGCACGACTCGTTGCATTAATTCCACTCGTCGCTGCAAAGAACGCTGATGTTATGCCCATCGATTCTCTCTCCTTCGTTCCTGAGGCGTCCCTGCCACATCATTAATATCTGTGAGGTTAACGTATTGCCTGTATTTGATCCGTACCATAGGTCCTTCCACTCGCAACCACGATCGGTTTGTCGGTGCCTGGCAACAGACTCGCGACCCGTTCTATGGAAAAAGTCTTCAGTTCCACTTCTTTATCTTTTTCATTCAACGCCCGAATCGCATATTGATAGGGACCTTCCGGTGGAC
The DNA here is from genome assembly GCA_029261255.1 of Nitrospirales bacterium. Lineage (GTDB taxonomy): Bacteria > Nitrospirota > Nitrospiria > Nitrospirales > UBA8639 > Nitrospira_E. The sequence goes on along the minus strand of JAJDBQ010000234.1, from coordinate 25,355 downwards.
GGTTCCCGTTGTTATCCAATCCATCCCAGATTAGATCATGGCTGCCGGATTTTTGAATTTGATCCGCATCCAGATTTTTGACGATATTTCCATCTTTATCAAGAATCTGAACCTGTATCTTTCTCGTATCCTCCTCTAACACATACGACAGGACTGGCTCATTGTCTTTATCCAAAGTGAGAATGTCCCCTTCAGTGACAATATCCCGTCCTAGAAGACTGACAATATCCAGCTCAGTTCGTTGATCTACCAATTGCTGCAGAAGATCCGTTGAATTGGTGGCTTGCTCTAACGACGTAAATTGTGCCAACTGAGCCACAAAATCTTCATTCTGAGTAGGATTCGTTGGATCTTGACTTTGTAACTGTGTCACGAGCAATCGTAGAAACACTTCTGATCCAAGTTCTTCTACGGCATTCTGCACTTCCCTTTGTCCGGTTACCGTTGATGCCGATGTGGTTGGTGTGATTGGATCCATTGATTTTCTACTCCTTCTTCAAGCGTTCATACCCAAAGATTGTGGTTCATGCTACGAGATGCAACCCAGCCTGTTCCTGTCTGTTCAAAGACGATGGCGGAGCGACAGATTCTTGCTGAGAAGCTCGTCGAGTTCCTTGCCCTGTGAGGCTAGGATGACGTAATCCAGGATCATCCTGTTGTTGGCGTTCTTCTCGAACCTCAGCAGAAAACTCTTCGAGCTCCAAGTCGACATCAGCCAATTGATTCTCGAGTTGTGGAACAAATTGCGTGGCGAGGTTTCGCAAGACCGCGTGATCCGTCACCAACCCAGCATAGACCTGTCTGTTCTGCACACCCACATCGATAGACACTCGTTGTGTCTCAGATAATTGAACATCCATTTGCAGTCGTTGCAGTGCAGGTGTAGGAAATTCTGCAACACGTTCTTCAAGTCCTCGAACCCCCATCGCGTGCCCTGTTGTCGTGAATGCTTGTTGGTATCCGGTTTGAGAATTTTGTGGATAGTTCATCCCACTCCCCAATCCCTGTCCACCACTTGCATCCAGCCCTACACTTTTCGTCGATGCATCAATGACAGACTGGGCACGCTCCCCTTTATTGAGCAACCCCGTATCTCCAAGTGGATCGATTTGGAGCGTTGTACGATTTTCAATCACTGAACTCGACAGATCATTCACAATTGATGCGCTTCCAGGTATCGATTTTCCTAGTACTTGACTGATCGCATCGGCCTGAGTAAATCCTGCAGGTCCCGCAGGGGGAACAGGCGGCGTCAATGGAGGGCTATTGTGCCGCAAAGGGTGAAGATCAATTGGTGAGTGTATCTGACTAGGACGATTCGAAATTTTCAAAGGTTCAGTTTGTTGAATAGCAGGGTTTGTTTGCGTCAGTGCTACTGGAGCTTCCTTACCAGAAGTAGCCAGGGTTCGGACTCCTTGCGCTCCATCCTGATTCGGGAAGAGCGTCGCTAGCTTCACTTCCGGACCTTGAGCACCATGAGTCGATGGTGGTCCAACTTCAGGAACCTTCGATAATCCAGTCTGAGGGGCAGCTCCTACAGATTCAGGCAGAAGTGGATTTGTGACACCCGTTTGACTCACAACTCCAAAGGCATGCTCTCCACGTGTTGATTGAGATACGTGCCTCAGCAGTGGCGCATTCTCAAGGACTTGATTTTCAGCAAGAGGCGTGTAGGCAATGGTTGCAATCGTTCCATATGGCGATGATTGTTGAATAGCTTTCAATGGCTCATCAGCAATAGTGCCTTCAGAGACTGTGGTTTGTAGAAGTCGCGAAGGATCATACACGCCATCTGGACCATTTGGTGGCTGAGTGGCTAGTTCATGAGAAGCTCGTGTCTGTAGCCCGTACAGTTGAGATTCACGCCAGAACTTTTCAAGTGAATCAGGTCCGATCGCGACCTCTAGCTTCTCAAGCTCCTTTTGCGTCAGAAACGAGAGTTCCGCGTCATCAACCGGCCCATCTATTGGAGTCGATGGTTCTCCTCCTTCTCGAAGTGAGGGGCGTTCGTGAAGCTCGCGCAGAACTTGAGAAAAGGCCGGAGACTCTGTACGTGGAAATGGTGTTCCTTGATCCTTGTTCACCTTCGTCAATGATTCAGTCGAAATTCCAGGACGAGCGCTGATATTCAAGCTATTCTGGGGACTGTCCAAAAATGGAAGAAGGTTACTCATGATTTATTATCTGGTTCTTTCGAATTTTGGCTACGTTTCAATTTGATCTCACGATATCTTCGAAGCCCTTCCGATAACTTGGCGGCTTTCTTCGGCGTCATCCCTGCTAAAATCCCTGCAGCTCTCTTATTCTTAATGCCTGCAAGAATATCAAGGGCAAGATTCTCTCGCATTTTTTCGATTCGCAAGGCACCTTCTTCCGGGTCCATCGCCTCATAAATTTTAAGCAAATGGACCAGCGCTGGATCTTGCTCAAGATAACGGCGTTGTTCATCACTTAATGCTGAGGCTTCCTTTTCTAATCGTTTCGCTTCTTTCGCTTGCCGAGCTGCTAATGCTTCTAAATCTTGCTGCAGCCCCACGATCTGTTCTTCACGAAGTTGCAAACCACGTTCCCGTTCCTCGACCTCTTTCAAGCGAGCCTGAAGATCTTCTAACAAGGTCGATTCAGCACTACGCGGTTTATCATCGTCGTCGTCTTTAACCTGTTGTTTTTCCTGTGAATCGGAAGGACTGTGCTCTGTTGTGGCTTGCACCGACCATACGGCAGAAGCCCAAAACACTAAGACTACAAGCCACCCAAAAAACCTTCGTCGGCTAGGCAATTTCATACTACTAGGTCATTTCTTCAAGGTGACAGGTGGCAAATGCATGAGAAGAGAGATCTTCTTGAATTCGTTGCTCCTGCGCAGCCACTTTTTTCAAGACCGCTTCCTCTTTTTTGGCAATCACCAACTCCACAACTCGTCTGGCGTGATACGTTTTTTTTAACTTTTCACGGAGTCCTACTAGGGTTTCCTCCAGCTGCTCAATTTCTGCTGTCCGCTGTTCCATGGCCGACCCGAGCTGATCTAGCCATCGATACCGCTCTTCGAGAAGTTGTGAATCAAGACCGACCTGTATCTGATCTTCCAATCCAGCCACCACGGTCTCCATTTCATGATTCAGGTCTTCACGCTTACTCACCACCTGACTCTTTTGCCATTCTGCCAGCACAACCCCTTCACGAGCCAAATCCTCGACTTGCTTTCGAAATCTCAGTAACGTTGTCCAGTTCATGGTTTTCGTCCCTTCGCGACAAGTTGACTTTGACTGTGTGTGGCTAATCTTTCAAGGTTTTGCCAGCTCTCTGCCAGATTGACTGCCGTATCACGGCGCTGTCGGAGATAATCATCAATGGGTTCTTTCATCTGTATCGCAACATCCAATCGTGCATTCGTTCCCTGCTGATACGCACCCAGATTTATCAGCTCTTCTGAGTTTCGATATTCAGCCATCGCCTGGACAATGGTTCTGGCTGCTTCCGAGTGTGAATCCGGCACAATATCCGACATCACTCGACTGACACTTTGAAGCACATCAATAGCCGGAAAATGTCCTTGCATGGCGAGTTGTCGAGATAACACAATATGCCCATCTAGAATTGAACGTATAGAATCGACAATCGGATCATTGAGATCATCCCCATCAACGAGTACGGTATATAGGCCAGTGATGGAGCCTTTCTCTAGGGGGCCCACACGCTCTAAAACCTGAGGGAACAGCGTAAAGACTGATGGCGGATACCCTTTTGTTGTCGGAGGCTCCCCCGCTGCCAGTCCGACTTCACGTTGAGCATGAGCGAGTCGTGTAAGCGAATCCACCAGCAAGAGCACTTGGTTCCCTTGATCACGAAAATATTCCGCAATCGCCGTTGCCACAAACACCGCACGCACGCGAACCAGCGGGGATTGATCGGACGTCGCTACCACCACCACGGAGCGACGCAGACTTTCTTCTCCTAAATCACGTTCCAGGAATTCCCTCACTTCTCGTCCACGCTCGCCGACTAACGCAATGACATTCACATCTGCTTTCGTATGACGACAGAGCATCCCCATCAAGACGCTTTTTCCTACGCCACTCCCAGCAAAAATTCCCATTTTTTGCCCGATCCCACATGTCAGCAGCGAATTGATCGATTGGATCCCTAGATCCATGGGTGTGGTGATACGTTTTCGTTGTAACGGGGCTGGAGCTGGAGCATAGAGGGCATACCGTTGACTACGTTGAATTGGCCCTTTCTCATCAACTGGTTGGCCTAAGCCGTCCACCATTCGTCCTAAAAGATTCTGTCCAACAAGCATTCGGGAAGAACTGGGATCGTATCGCACCAAATCGCCAGCCCCAATCCCGCGAACTGGACCAAATGGCATCACGATCACGCGCTGTTCTCGAAATCCAATGACTTCTCCTTCGAGGACTGCTTGCCGCCTTTGACTAAAAATATGACATCGCTGACCGACAGCAGCCCCTGAACCCGTGGTTTCTAAGGTTAATCCCACGGCTTTCACCACACGACCGGTCACGGTGGTGGTCGACAGTTCATCGAGCCGTTGTTGAATGACTGCGAGACTCATGAAGGAGTAATTTCTAAGCCAAATTCAGTCGCCACGGCTTCGAGTTGTTGTTCCAGACGCGCATCTAACTGCAGTCCTGCCTGCTCCACAAGACAACCTCCTGGCTGAACGTCTGCATATGCTTCGATGACCAAGTGATCTCCATCAAGAAATTCAGCTCGTAAAGCCTCGTGAAGAGGTTGTAACACCAGAAGATCTTCAGGATGCACTTTGAGGGTGACAAGATGTTTGTTCAGGAGTAGTCCAAGGATTTGACGCACTTGCCGCACGATAAGCTCTTTGTCAGCATCGACCTCTTTCAAGAGTATTTTCTTGCAAATAACCAACGCCACTTCCACAACATCTCGATCTTGCTCTTCAAGAGCGGTCACACGAGCTCTCCCGAGTTGATTCGCTAGATGAATGGCTCGGTTCAGTTGCTCATCCACTTTGGCCTGGCATTGTGCTCGTCCTTCAGCCATTCCCTTCAGCCATCCTTGCTTAAAGACTTGTTGCTGCAGCGCTGAACAATCATGTGGCGGAGTTTCCTCAACCTGATCCTTTGGGATCAATTCCGCCATCACAAATTTTTTCACGTCTGTATTCTGCTCCATAAATCACCCTGCCCTAAACCATTTGCTCTTCGCCTTTTCCTCCGAGAGCCACCCGTCCTTCGCCAGCTAACCGCTGAACAATCTTAATAATATTTTGTTGCGCAGTTTCCACATCACTCAATTTGACTGGACCTCGAGTCTCCATATCCTCTTGCAAGGATTCTGCTGCACGACTTGACATATTGTTCATGAATTTATCACGTAGCGGTCCTTCAACTGGTTTAAGCGCCAAGAGTAGTTCTTCCTTGCTGACCTCACGTAAGACTTCCTGCATACCACGATCGTCCACGGCATCAAGATCTTCGAACGTGAACATCTTTCCACGTATTTCGTCAGCCACATCTTGATCTTTCGCTTCCAGAGACGTGAATATTTCTCCTTCAACCGTTTTCTTGACCGCATTCAGAATTTCAGCGACCAAACCAGTGCCCCCAACAGGAACCGCATTCTTGGAAGACCCGAGACGCAGTTCTTCCTGTAGTACTCCATTCAATTCATCCAGCATATTTGGCGAGACTTCTTCTGTTGTCGCCAAACGATACACCACCGCATCTCGTTTATGAGCCGGCAGTAAGGACAAGACGGATGCGGCCTGATCTGACTCTAAATTCGCTAAGATCAACGCTCCTGTTTGCGGATGCTCATAGGTCAGTAAATTCGCGATTGAGACCGCATCTAATGATTTTAACGTTTCGAATCCTGCGTTCTCCGATGTATTCAGAGAGCTCAGAATACGACGTGCTTTATCTTTTCCTAGTGCCGCATTGAGAATTTTGGACAAATAGGTTTTTCCTTCAACACTCAGTCCTGATGCTCCAGCCAATTCCTGAAATTCCTTTAGGACATAGCGATGTTCGTCTTGCCCGACATTGACTAACGCTCCTAAGTAGGCACCGATTGATCGAATATCTTTTTGGTCGAGAACTTTCAAGACTTCCACGGCTGCAGACTCGCCAATCGCCAATAATAAAATCGCGGCTTTTTCATATCCTGATAAATTATCACTCACCAGTTAGGCCTTTTGCTCTTGTTCTTCTTTAATCCAGGTACGAATGACTTGAGCTGCGGATGCAGGATTATCAGCGGCAAGCTTTATGGCTGCCTCTTGAGGTGATTCGGTTATCTGCGCCTCGTATTCTGTGACGGTAGCAGGCAACCCGGCTTGTGGTAACGCCACAGGAGCGACAGATGGTTTACTCAAATTCAACGCCATTGGTTTGATCACCAACAACAGCACCATCACACCCAGGAAGAAAAACAACACCGGCTTGATGAAGCCACCCCAGGTCGCTAGAAATGACTGTATTCCAGCAGTCATTCCCTCTTCACCTTCTTGCACGGCAGGAATATCAAACGGCACATTCACCATTTCAATCTGATCGCCACGCTCTTCAGAAAATCCAACGGCTTTTTTCACGATGAGAATGAGGTTTTGTATTTCCTGTTCGGGGCGTGCGACATAGGTCGGAGCATTTGTCGTATCCCCGGTTTCCCCATCAACGGCCGCTGCCGCTTCGTATGTTCCATCCACCAGCACCGCCACGCTTAACCGTTGAATGGCACCTGTCGGCTCAATAATTCTGCTGACTTTTCGATTCACTTCATAATTCAAGGTTTCATTTTTTCGCTTAGCTTCTTTGGGACCTGCCCCTCCCGTCGCTTTCAACTCAGTCGGGACATTACTCCGCACACCAGGAACTCCAGCATTCGCCCCAGAACCATTCTCAGTCACTTTTTCCTGACTGCGATTTTCACTTCGGACGACCTGACTATTCGGATCAAAACTTTCTTCCGTAATTTCCACTTGTCGAAATTCCAATGGCGCCGTCACACGCACAACTGATTTATCGCGTCCCAACACTTGGTCTAACATCGTCTGAACACGCTGTTCTAAATCTTTCTCCACACGACGTTGTGTCTCAATTTGCGTTCCCGTAAGTTGTGCTTCCGAATCAGCCGAATTCTGACTGAGAACTTCACCATGGTTATCGACAACCGTCACTTGACTTGGCTCTAAACCTTCCACACTACTGGCCACCAAATGCACGATACCTTGAACTTGCTTCCCCCCAAGGGGACTGCCTCGCTTCAAGGTGAGGACCACAGCAGCCTGAGCCGGTTTTTGTTCAGAAGCGAATAGGCGTTTCTCGGGGATGACCAAATGCACACGAACTCGATCAACTTGTGAAATCTGGCTAATCGTCCGAGCTAATTCCCCCTGCAGTGCCCGACGATAATTCATCTGTTGAGTAAAGGGCGTGACGCCTAGACCTGTGCGATCGAATATTTCGAACCCAACACCTGCAGATTCCGGGAGACCGGCCGAGGCTAACTGAAGACGCAACTCATGTACGCGCTCGGCAGGAACCTTGATCGTACTTCCACCATCACCCATCTCATAGGTGACCCCTTGTTTGCCCAGTTCTTGAATAATCGCCCGTGTATCTTCAGTATCTAATTGAGAGAACAAGATCACCAGTTCAGGTTCTTTACCCAAGAGCATCAACATAGGGATTGTGGCAATGGCCAGCGCCAAGACCACGACAACTCCTATCCGTTGCCCTAATGTTAAGGCCTGAAAATTTGATGTGAGACTTTCCGCAATATTCGCCATAGCGTCCTAAAAAAAGTGCCTAGTGAAAAGTAAGAAGAGAGAAGCCAAACAGAAGGACATATTTCAGATCTTTCCCCGAACTTACACCTGACTCCTCACTCTTTACTTCTTACATCTCCCTTCTCACTTTTTACTTTTTACTTTTATGTTTGCCTTATACCTGCATTCGCATCACTTCTTGATACGCCTCAACCATCTTATTCCTCACTTGCATGAGCAACTGAAAGGACAGCCCGGCTTTTTCTCCTGCAATCACGGCTTGGTGAATATTGACATTTTCGCCTTTCGCCACCGCCTCCTCTAAGCGTCCTGCTTCATGTTGCATCGTGTTGACCGCCTCAACAGCATTTTTTAATAAATCACCAAACTCCTGACCACCTTGAGTCGCCTTTTTAACTGGAGAGCTACCAAATGGCGCCTCAGGAATCGCCTCGATGCCTTTAATGATGGAATAATCCATAAATTTTCCTTCCTAAGAAACATTGAAGTAAGGAGTTAGAAGTACAAGGTACGCAGCAAGAGTGAAGAACAGCCTTCCGCTCACGTATTCCTTGTTCTCTTGTACTTCTTACTCTCCTCTTTTCACCCCTTACGCCTCACGTTTCACGCCTCACGGATCAAAAATTACCGTCCCATTTCCAATGCCCGAAGAGTCATCGTTTTCCCTGTTTCCAACACCGCAATATTCGCTTCATACGCCCTCGTGGCTGACATGAGATTCACCATTTCCTCAATAGGGTTCACGTTAGGCAGTTGCAGGAATCCTTTCTCATCAGCATCCGGATGATCGGGATCATACACAACACGAAACGGACGTTCGTCCTGAATAATATCGGTCACTCGAACAGCCGAAGGTCCTGACCCGTTGGCGAAGGCACTGTCAAAAACAGAATGAAAAGATTTATCTGGGGAGACAGCTCGGAGGACGACATCCCTCCGAATATAGGGCCCTCCTTCAGGTGTTCGAGTGGACTCAGCATTCGCCAGATTGCTCGCGATGATATTTAATCGTTGCCGTTGGGAATCCAACGCCGACCCAACCACCTCAAAGACTCGATCAAGATTCATAACAGTCTCCTTTTTTGAACTGGTGAGAAGTTAGAAGTAGAAAGTGAGTAGTAAAAGAAAAGAACAGTCAAGCCTTCAATTTTCCTTTTTTTCACGCTTCGCGTTTCCCTTATCACTCCTTACTCCTTACTTCTTCCTTCTCACTTCTCACTTCTCACTTCTCACTTCTCACTGACGTTACCGTCCTTCATTGATGGCTTTTTTCCAACCCTCGAATCGTCCATCCAAGAATTGGGTAACAGCCATATACAACATGGTATTTTCAGCCATCAACGTCATTTCTTTTTCTAAATTCACCGTGTTTTCGTCTAACCCAGCTCCAACATTCTGTTTGATGGTATGTTGAAATATATCGCTCCCGGCCACTCCTATTCCGATATGTCGAGAATTTGTACTCGTCGAACCGATAGGATTTTCTCCCGAGAGCACCGCTGAAAAAGTCTCACGGAATGGCAAATGCCTGGCCTTATACCCTGGAGTTTCTTCATTTGCCATATTCGACGCAATGGTTTCATGGACGGCACTCCGTACATCCAACGCGCGTTCAAATAAGTGCGTTCCTGCATCCCATGGAGAAATTATCATCAGCATCCTCCTTCACATCACTACGTAATATTGAGTGATAAATCAGGCGAGAGGCCCAATATCTCAACTCTCAAACAGCACAGAGGCCTACGTAAATAGCAACACCAGTGCCACCCCTTAGACCATCTCTAGGCTTCCAACAGCTTTCGCAACACGTTCAACAAGAATCCTCATACATGAAGAGCCGTGTCTCTGAAACTTTTTTTCCTATCATGGGCAAGATTTGCCTTCTTTCAGTTTCAAGATGTCCACAATGAGCAATTGTTTCACTCAACCCGCGACTCGCCTTCCTAGATACCTAAAGAAACCCCACCATTGAGTTCCCGATATTCACGCAATTTATTCCGTAATGTGCGAATGCTAATCCCTAATGTTCTGGCAGCATGAGTTCGATTACTATTATGTGCTTCTAATGTTCGCAGAATAAGATCTCGTTCCATTTCCCATATCGTCCCCGTTGGCGCTTGTGTAGCACTGGACGTGAGCATCGGTTCGTCAAATTGAAAATGCTCGGCTTGTAAGGCACCATTGTCCGCCAACAGAACACCTCGCTCGATCACATTCTCTAATTCACGGACATTGCCTCGCCATGGTCGGCTCTTTAAATACATCATGGCCTCATCGGAGATTCCGTTCCAAGGTCGGTTATTTCGCTGGAACGAACGATGCGTGAATTGTTCAGCCAATAACTGAATATCTTCCGGTCGATCTCTTAAAGGAGGAATCGTAAACGGCATGACACTTAAGCGGTAATACACATCCTCCCTAAACCTCCCAGCCTGCACTTCCTGCGCAAGATTTCGATTCGTGGTCACAATGACCCGAACATCGACGGAAATGGGTTGCCGCGATCCCAGTCGGTCTACTTCTCGTTCTTGGAGGACCCGAAGCAATTTGGCTTGCAGGCCAAGACTCATTTCACCAATTTCATCCAACAACAAGGTTCCATGATGAGCCAGCTCAAATTTTCCGGCCCGTCTTGTCAGGGCTCCGGTAAACGCCCCTTTCTCATAGCCGAATAATTCGCTTTCCAACAGGCCCTCAGGCAACGCCGCGCAATTGATTGCCACAAAGGGTTGATGAGCCCGTGTGCTCTTGTGGTGAATATGTCGAGCCAACACTTCTTTGCCTGTTCCACTTTCACCTTGGATCAGAATCGTCGCCGAACTGCTAGACAGCATATCCAGCATTTTTAGGGTTTGGAGCACTTTAGGGTCTCTCGTCAGGAACCCTTCACGCGGTTCTACGGAGGTAGATCGCGCTGGTGGAGCTTCCGTGACTAGACCAGATCCATGACGATCATCATCAAGTTGTTGAATAATTTTCTCCAAACGATCAAGGGGAAATGGCTTTTGGAGAAAATCAGTTGCCCCATATTTTAATGCCTCGACCGCAACATCTACACCACCATAGGCGGTCATGACGACCACTGGCATATGATAACCCTGCGTTCGGACTGTTCGGAGAAAATCCATTCCTCCTTTTCCAGGTAGACTCAAATCAGTCAGCACGAGCCATGGAGTCTCGCGTTCAACCTTCTCCAAGCCCTCATGACCATCTCTCGCGACCGTCACGTCATAGCCATGTTGGCTGAGAACGTGGGTCAGAGCCGTTTGCAATTGCTCATCATCTTCGACAACCAGGATGCCCCGGCTCACCCCACTCTCCGTATCTAGCATGCCATTCTCCTTTACTGAGGGAAAAAGAGATCGACTGTTGTCCCTTTTCCTTCTTGACTCGTGATATCAATCACACCGTGATGAAGATGAACAATGTGTTTAACAATGGAAAGACCAAGGCCCGTGCCTCCCTTTCTGTTCGAATAGAAAGGCTGAAATATTTGTGAGAGCTCATCCTCAGTCATCCCGCAACCATAATCTCGAATACGGAGAGCTATGCCGTTTTTGAGATTGCGATTCCCTGGCTCACCCGTCATGCGTGTCTCATTGCTACTCTGTAGTTCAATGGAGCCGTCTGGTTCTGATGCATGAACGGCATTGAGCAAAAGATTGAGTAATGCTTGTTTCAACAAAGATTTTTGTCCGCTCATCGTGGTCGATTTGTCTTTTTCACGACGATGAATAATAAGACCTTTCTTGTGTATGGGGTACAACGCTAACAATTCCACCTCGTCACATAATGACCGTAGGCATAGGCATTCTTGATCAACATGCAATGGAGCACTGGCAACTAGAATATTGGAAACCAATTGGTCCAAGGAACGAACAGCCTGAATACAATGATCGGCCAACGTTTCGCGCTCTTCCTGACTATGATGTGCACGCCCCAACAACGTGGCGAACCACTCAATACTCGATAGAGGGTTCCGAATGTCATGAGCGAGTCGGCCCACATGATCTCCAAGACTCGCTAACCGTTGCTGATGTTCATCCCCATCTGCGTGAAGCAATTGAGAGTCTGCAAAATCCGCATCAATGGAGATAGATAACGAGGGTTTCCTGAAGCGTTGATCCGTACGAGTATTTAACGACGGAACATCGCCTTTCCATTCCGATACCTGTTCCAACGAACGTGTTGATGTGGTCTTAACTCTCATTATTGATGCTTTCTAATTGAGGTTTCCCGCTTAATGAAAATTCATCCAACACGGCAACGGCAGCGGCACGAATCGTATTTTCAAATTCTGGTGATTGTGTTTCTAACTGCCGAACTTCTCTCAATAATTTCTGTGATTCATCGGCTTTCCCTTGATAATCTAATGATAGCCCCCACCGATACTTTGCCCAGGCTTTCAACGCCACAGAGGCCTCTGACTCAAGCACATGGTCATACTGCAATTCCGCATCGGAATATTCGCCTTGATCGAAGAGAAAATCACCAAGCCGTATGACATTCGCCATATCCAAAGGATCAAGCGCCACAACCTGTTGGATATCCAGCAGCGCTAAATCCCTTTTTCCAATTTCTTGGTAGGCCAAAGCACGATTACGGAGCACGTAACTCATAAGGGTATGATCATGAGTCATTTCCAGGACATCGGTGAATTGTTGAATAGCCTGTGCATAGGCTTGACGATTCACGGCTTCCAGGCCCAAGGCTGTCGAGACTTCCGCCAGCCATTGACCATGTGGATACTCATGCAAATACGTTTCACCAGCCGTCTGTATCAATTCTGATTCGTTTTGGTCCTCAGCAAGAAACACTCGTTGCGCAAAAATATCCTCTCGTAAAGGGCTTTTGGGGTAGTCCTGCAACAATTGGTCATACCACTGCATCGCTTTTGAGGGGAGATTCACAGAACGATAGGCCTGCGCAACAGCCAGGACACGTTCACGTGCCAACGGAACGAGGTGAAAGTTCTCTTGTTGATCTTCATGAAATTTAAGTAATGAGACCCACGCCTGTTTTTCGGAAAATGCTTGGAGTTGCTGGTTGAGAAGTGCACTCATCTGATGCACGGCCTCATGTCGCCATGTCTCTGAGGTCGCGATAATAGCCAAATGTCTAAATGACTGCATGGCTGCTGAAGTATCAGACAATACGAGATATCCTTTGCCCATCCACAATACACTTTCTTCTACGATATCTTGCTCTGGGCTTTGACTTAAGGATCGAGCTGTTTCCACGACATTATCCCAAGACACCGACAAGAATATGTCGAGATCATTTAAACGCTTATAGGTATTCTCCCAGTCTTCTTCCGAGTGGTCTTGTGATAAATGATTGACCACCCACCGAATTTGATCCGCCTGACCTCGTCGCCCGGCTTCCTGGCCCTCAAAACGCCGCTTCGCGTGATCGGCAAACCAGAGAGAGAGAAATGTGTGTCCATTTTTCATGAGTGTCTCTGAAATACGATTCAAGGCCTGTCCAGTAAATTTTTTATCTGGGTGGAGATTGACAAGAGTCAAAAAACGAGCGATAGCTTGATCAAAGTCACCAATATGAAATTCCGTCAAGCCGCAATAGTACGAGGAGAACACAGATTGACGAATCAGTTCCGGCGCTTCGGCTTCCACCACTTGATACCAATAGTAGGCTTGCTTCCACGCCTCGGACATGGCCGTCGCATCAGCTAACCCAAGAGCTCCTCTGGTGCGATAGACTTCCCATTTTGGCTCCTCTACGACTCGACGAAGTATCAATGCCGCTTCAAGATATTGCCGATTTTCCAAATACCCCATTCCCGCTTCGACCATCACACCCCCAGCCAACGGATGACTGGGATAAATTTCAAGAAATTCTTCAAATAATGAATGCGCTTCAGAATGCCAGTCAGCCTCCCAATAGAGTTGTCCCATTGAACACAAGGCCCATGGGGCATAGACGCTATCGGGATGCTCGACTTTCATGGCCTCAAGACGCTTGATCTGTTCCAAAAACTCATTTCCAGGTGGGTCTGTTTCGGCAGGGAGTGAAGCCAGCATCCACCGAGCGCCCTCCGCAAAGACACCTTCGTCTCGTTCTAAGAGATAGGCAGAAAAGTATTCACGCGCTTCTAACAAAAGTCCCTCTTCCACCGTAACCTGACCGTTTGCGATTAAAAGTGGCATGACCATGTCTCTTGGATATTGCCAAGGAAAATCCGTACAGGATCCACCCACTGCTATGCTCGGCCAAAGGACAACCACTCCGACTATCCAGAGAAATCTTCTCACGTTCTGTATGCCCTCCACCTCAAGTTCTATTCAGCAAAAACCGGACCCGAGTATTTTTTACCTGGCACAAAAAGACCGACCGGAAAATTTGTTGTAAAAACGAGGGTTTTTTGGCAGAAACCAACACTCGGAAGAAACTGCCGGCGTCAAGAGGTTGACGGAAGGGTCAGAACTTCAAGCTGATTTGAAGACGTCAGGCGTTAGGCATCAGGAGGCAGAAGGGAAGGGAAAAAAGCGAGAATGGACCGACAGAATGTTCTTCACCCCTACTTCTCACGACGAACTTCTCACTCCTTACTCATTCGATGAGCGCGTCATGGAAACGGAGGAGAATAGGACAGCAAGGAAGAGGAGATGGAGAAAGCGGTTGTCAGCCGTTAGGCGTCAACCAGATCTTCAGGTGGAGTCACACGTTGAGCAACCACTTCGGCGAGAGATTTCTTTTTCAACTTCTCAATGAGCGTCGTGCGGTTAATCTGCAAAAGACGCGCGGCTTTACTTTTCACCCAATTCGTTCGTTCAAGCGCTTCGAGAATCAACCGGTTTTCAAATTCTTCCACGGCTCGAGACAGATCCACTCCGCCGATAGGAATGGCCGCCGACATCGTGGGAAGATGGTCCGAGGGCAGTCGACGAATTTTTTCTGGCAAATCTTCAGGCTCAATCTGGCCTCGTCGTTTCAAGATAGCAATGCGCTCGACAATATTGCTGATTTCTCTCACATTGCCAGGCCACGGATACTCACAGAGTAAGGCCATGGCCTGATCTGCGACGCCTGTAATTTCTGCTTTTCGACGATCATTAAACATATCGATAAAGTGCTGTAACAAAAGCGGAATGTCTTCAACTCGCTGCCGCATTGGTGGAACGAGAATAGGGACCACATTCAGACGATAGAAAAGATCTTCCCTGAATTGCTTCGCTGCGACCAAACTCTCAAGATCTTGATTCGTCGCTGCCACGACCCTCGCATCGGATTTATACGTTCGAGTCCCACCGACTCGTTCAAATGTCCGCTCTTGAAGAACACGAAGCAATTTCACTTGAAGGGGAGGACTGAGATCTCCGATTTCGTCCAAGAAAATCGTTCCGCCTGTGGCTAACTCAAAACGACCGACTCGAGCCGCCACCGCGCCCGTGAACGCCCCTTTTTCATGACCAAACAACTCACTTTCTAAAAGGGCTTCCGGAATCGCACCGCAATTCACCGGGATCAAATTTCCTCGCCTGCGGGTACTATTACAGTGAAGCGTTTGGGCAATGAGCTCCTTGCCCGTCCCACTTTCGCCTAAAATGAGCACCGTACTATCTGTGTCCGCGACGCAATCGATCAGTTGAAAGACTTCTTTCATCACCTGACTGGTACTTACTAGTTTTCCTAAACTAAATTGACCTTTGACCGTTTTTTTGAGTTCCTCATTTTCATCTTGAAGAGATTTCACTCGCAAGGCACTGGCCACAGTGGCACTCAACACATCCACGGAAAAGGGTTTGGAGAGGAAATCAAAGGCTCCGGCTTTGATGGCATTCACCGCCATCTCGACGGACCCATAGCCGGTCATGACCAACGTGACTGGACGTAAAGGCCATTCATTCATCTTCTGAACAAGCTCAAGACCATTGATGCCCGGAATCATGACATCGGTCAACACAATATCAAATGGCAGAGATTCGGCCAGTGCCAACGCGTCTCTTCCAGTCCCAGCTTCGGTGACTTCGTGTCCTTCTTCTTCTAATTGAAGCTTGATCGTTTCTCGCACATCGAGTTCATCTTCAACTAAAAGAATTTTTCCAGTCACCCTATGAGCGACGGATGCCTCAGATGCTGTCGTTTCCATGAATACCCTCCATCACAACTCAATTACCCTACTCATTGATAGGACCAGTCACGAAACCCAGGCCATAGCTACCTCATTTCATAGAGGAGGTCAAGAAACGCCAGGAGGGCCCCCTCCTGAGACCGCTGGATTTCCCATCCTAAGCATGCGCTTTTTCAGGCTTTCTGGCAAGAGTCCCACTATCTTCCCCGATTCCTGACGGCCTACCTTAAGGAACGCCATCCAATTACCGACAAGTTTCCATACTGCACGGAATGAATACAACATTTATGGCCGGATGGCACACGAGAACGTATGGACACTCTTCCAGAACCAGAACCAGAACCAGAATCTATGCCGATTTTCATCTTATTTGATACTCAAACAGGGTATCTCTACGGCCACCTCTTCGCGACTGGACCAGAAGATCCTTTCCTCCAGGAAGTCATTCAATGGTGGGGACAATACTGCTCCAATGCTCCCATCGGCGTTGATTATCCAGGTCTCACCCAACACACAGAACCAGCCGCGAGCCTCTCGTCAAATTGACAGCATCCAAAAAGTAAGGAGTCAGGAGTAAATAGCAAGAAGAAAACGGCCGGTCGTTTTGTTACTAATTCTTACTTCTTACTTCTACCTTTTCACAATCCTCTTATGGCAATTCTGCCCAAATAGCTAAGCCTGACCGAAACACGAGCATCGAATCGGACAAGTGAAGAATGAGCACGCTGTCATTGATCTGAATATCCGCGATAGCATCGCCCACGGGAAGATCTCGTGCGAAAAACCCCCCAGTGAATGAGGAAAATCCTAACGCCCTTCGGTTCGTAATGAAAACCGCGATAGAATCTTTGACGGCACGCTGCATCAACATTTCACCGGCGCCGAAGGCTTCACGTTTCCATCGTCCACGATCACTTTGAAATCCATACATCGCTTGCGCACCATGGACAATGATCATTCGAGACGTCACGGTCCATTTGAGAATATGTTCTGCCGTGGAGGTAGGAAATGAGACCCACCGCTGAAGCAAACCCGAAAACCCTAATAATCGTTCAGTCGTTTGAACAAATCCCGTGACGCCCTTCGCTTCAATTGTTAAGACTTCTTCCCCAGCGCCTAAGACCTGACGCGCAATTCCCTCTCTTGACGTTAAACCAAATACTTGCCCTTGGCTAGTCGTGATGCTCACGCGATCCGTGAGCACTTGCTGTGCAGAACTCACGCCGTCCCAGACTCCAAAGACTAAACTACCGATTACAGCCAATGAAAGGACGAGTTTCATTCCACCGTACTCAAATCGATGTAGGCTAGCGAGAATCCCAAGGGACACCTCGTTCTCCTCCCATAATAGGACTTAAGATTTCCCTCATCAATTGTGTCGCATTACCTTGAGACCCCCATAAACCTGTCAGACTAATAAGAAAATCATACTGTTTTTGATCCTGGAACTGAATATAAGACATCCCAACTGAAAAACAACGGCAAGGATTCTGATACAGAGCGACGACATCCAACTCTGAAGTTTGACCTGTCCGTAAATCATGATACCAGCGGGCACCAACCGTGATCCCTGCCGGTAACCGTACTCCCGCTCCAGCCGTGAGAAACAGAATTTTTTCTGCAGGTGCAAAGACTTCGTTGAACGAGATAGGATTCCAAATATCTCCTCGACGTGTCCGAGAGCCAGCCTTTGAGTATCGTTGACCGACTGAGAGATACCATCTTTTATGCCCCTGAATCACTCCATCCGTGTTGAATTGGGTAAATTCTTTCTCTTTTCGATCCCAAAAAGTATCAACGTTCACATTAAAAGCAGAGAGATAATCTTGCCCACCTAAGGGTTGGTGAAAAACCCCTCGAGCCCAAATATCAGAAAACTTAGACGCCAATGGAGGTGGGTCCCCGACATGATAACTTTGCGCAAGAAGCAAATCTAACCACGTTGTCGATGCCACCTGACGACCTTGATAGCTTAGACGATTTTTTAGCGAATATGTGAGCAGACTTTTATTGATCAAATCATCAACCGCATCAATTTGAACAAGTTTCGCTTGTCTGGTTTGAGGAACAAACTCATAAATGACACGAGGTTTGATTGAATGTCGCAACCAATTGTCTTCACCCACCGTAAAGCGCTTACTGAGATTACTGAAGACTTCTGCTCCAGCCCAATAGGTTCCTCTATGCTGCCGTGAGCGTTCAGTAAGACCACGGGAATACGCCACTTCTCGGAATTTAAACTGCGGTCGGAACCCGACAGTATGTCCGGCATGCAGTCCTTCTACAGACAAACCAGGCACAAAATCTACCCGGCTCACATTAAACCCTTTTTCTCGCCAAAAATGAACAAAAGTTGTATCTGCTGTGAGTTCAACTGGACTACCCAGAAGACCAGGAAGAAACAATCTGTGGCCGACTTCTGGCAATCGTTGAAATGTCCTATCCCCTCCCGTATTCAGCGGTTGAAGATACTGACCCCAGAGATACAACGCTCCATGATCAAGCCGCTGTAACAACGTGAGATTCGACTCCTGACTTGGTAAGGCTCGTTGTACCCCAGAATTGCTCAGATCTTGCAAGAAATCACGATCAGTCGAATAGTTCAGATTCATGCGGAAGGAGAGATCTGGATTAAATTGTTGCGTGTGTGCACCACGAAACTGAAAACGCTTTCGTCCCTGGTCAGTGTCATTTAAGGCATTCATAAGCCATTGGCCTTTGGCCCGACGACTCCAGACATAACGATAATTCAAATCGCCGCCGTACCCTCGTTCAGTCAAAATTTGCGGAGAAATTGTGAGATCTTGACTCGGATCAATAGCCCAAAAGAAACTTTGTCGATATTTGAAACCAAACCGACTGTTGTACCCAGGTGTCGGAATTAATAATCCAGACTTGCGGTCGGCACCTAACGGATATTGAAAGGACGGAAGCGGAATAATGGGAACATCATTCACATTGAACCACACACCTTTGCCGAACAAGCTATCTTCATAATCTAAATCGACATCATCGAATGTGAAGCGCCATGCGGGAATCTCACCATCCTTCGCATCGCAATTGGTAAATGAGCCATCTTTGATCCGATAGTGTGTTTCAGAAAATCGCTGAAGCCGGTTCCCCGTCACAAACGAATTTCGTTCTTTGCCAAAGATCTTGCCAGTTGTCAGCACACCGGCCTCCGTATTCATATTCAGCTCAAGCTGTTCCGACCACACATCAGATTGGCCATCACGAAGATGCACATGACCGATCGCAATAAGACGCCCGGTTAACTTCTGAAGCGTCGCGTCATCAGCAGTCAGTCGCACGGCACCACGAGTCATATCCACGGCTCCGATCGCATGATATTCTTCTCGTTCTTGATCATACTCAATTCGATCAGCCGTAATTTCAACCGGAACCCCTCGAGAACTCGAGGCATTCACTTCCGATTTTTCAGGAGGCACCTCTGCAGACAGAACAGTGGGGAGAGAGAAGAGCGCAGCCAGGAGTATCAACGGACACGACACATAAGGCAGATGTCCGAGAACCTTCATGGGTGAACCGTTGGGGATTCTGACGATGAAAGGTGTTGGAGAATTTCTCCAACGAGAAACAATGAACCAGTCACACAAACCAGATCAGTGGGATCAGCCGTATCTCGAACACGACAATAGGCTTCCCATGGCGAGGGAATCACGGAAAGGACCACATCACATCTCGGCACAGCTTGCGCAAGGACATCAGCAGGCACAGCTCGATCCATGTGGGGTTGTGTGACAATCAAAGAGTGAACAAGAGGAAGCAAGACCTGCAAAAATTTGCCAAGATTCTTATCTTGCATCATCCCGAGTATGACAATGAGTTTACGGCCAGGGCAATCATGAAGTTGCGCTTGCAGAAAGTCAAATAGCGCTTCTCCACCTAATGGATTATGAGCTCCATCCAGAATGATCGTAGGGCGATGCTGCGTGATTTCCAAACGGCCTTTCCAGCGGACATGTTGCAAGCCCGACTGCATGGCATCACGAGTCAGAGGCAATCGCTCCGAGGTGGCTGATTCCAGCAACGCTAACGCATTGCCTGCATTGTGCATCTGATGGCGCCCTAATAAATTCGTCTGTAAATCCGAGAATGAATCTCGCAGACCATGATACGTAAAGGCTGTTGGGCTGATTGTTGAAATGGAAAACTCTTGTTCAGCTCGATACAAAGGAGCATTGAACTGTTGCGCGCGCGCTTCAAAAATCTGACTCACGTCCGCAGGCATCTTCCCCATAACCACTGGTACTTTTTTACGAATAACACCGGCTTTTTCTTGGGCAATGGCCTGAAGGGTCGAGCCAAGATATTGTTCATGGTCAAGGCCAATTCCTGTAATCAGTATACCTAATGGATCCAAAACGTTGGTGGCATCAAATCGTCCACCTAAGCCGACTTCGATAATCGCCACGTCAACATGTTCATTCCGAAAATGCTGAAAGGCCATGGCCGTCGTCAGTTCAAAAAAGGTGAGGGAACCAACAGGATTAGCAACTCGCCGAATATGCTCCGTCAATTGGCACACGCTTACTTCTGAAATATCTTCATTGTGCACTCGTATACGCTCACGAAAATCTACCAGATGCGGTGAAGTGTACAAGCCAACACGATAGCCTCCCGCTTGTAACATGGCCGCCAACATTGCCGCCGAAGAACCCTTCCCATTGGTTCCTGCAAGATGAAGCGTCGGATAGGTGCGCTGTGGATGATCTAAGCGATGCAGAATGTCTGTGATAGCCTCAAGCCCCAGCTTGACGCCAAACCGATGGAGAGAAAACAGATAGGCAAGTGTTTCTGAATACGTGAGCACGAAATCGCCAAATGATAGACACGGGAAGAACGGGCAGGAGACCTAAACAGACATGGCACGAGCTCCACAATGGGTCAGCAGAGTGGCAAGTGTGGTTTTAAGAACTTTCCGCTCGACAATTTGATCAACCATGCCATGATCCATCAAAAACTCAGCACGTTGAAACCCTTCAGGAAGCCGTTGTTTGATCGTTTGTTCAATCACTCGTGGACCTGCAAAACCAATGAGTGCCTTCGGTTCAGCAAGAATCACATCGCCTAACATCGCCACACTTGCTGTCACCCCGCCAAAGGTGGGATCCGTCAATAATACGATGTACGGCAACCGAGCTTCCTGAAGATTTGCGATCGCTGAAGCCGTTTTGGCCATTTGCATCAGTGACAAGGTTCCCTCTTGCATCCGAGCTCCACCAGAGGTCGTCACTAATACAAACGGAATTTGAGCAAGCAATGCTTGATCGATAGCTCGGCAAATTTTTTCTCCCACAACTGAACCCATACTCCCACCCATAAACGAAAAATCAAAAATACCAATCGCAATCGGAATATCAGCCACATGACAACGACCAGTGCGAATCGCCTCCTGTTTTGCTGTCTTACGCTGAGCATTGCGAACACGTGTTTGGTAAGGAAGTGTGTCTTCAAATTGTAACGGGTCACCAGGAATGAGGTTCGCATCCCACTCTTGGAACGTGCCGACGTCAGCAAGCAACTCCACTCGTTCCTCTATCGACATAGGAAAATGGTAATGGCATTTCGGACAGACCTTGAGATTCCGGTCAACTTCACGTTTAAAGATGGTTGCACGGCAAACCGTACATTTAATCCACATCCCTTCCATAATGTTGACAGGATTACCTTTGGCATTGTCCTGTTTACTCCGCTTAAACCATCCCATCGATGCACACGTCCTATCTTGTCATGAAAATCATGAATTGAGCCATTGAATAATAAGAAACGTCAGGGAAGGGAACGAGAGAGCATGCACGGCGCATGCATCATTCTATCTCAATTCATCAATCAAAAAACATTAACATAGGGTGTGGTACCCGGCAAGAAATATTTAGCAGGCAAGGCAAGAGGAAAGGAGAACACAGCCGTCATGTGAAGAACAAGAAATGGGTATGCAACTCAGCCGCCCCTGGCATGCATCTCCAAATGTGGGTCTTGGCGCAATCGATCAATATCAATAAATTGACCACGACCGGTGCTGGATTCGAGCTCTTTGCGTTCTTCCGCGCCACGATCTCGACGTGTCTCCCAGACTGATTGAATCATAGAGACCAAATCTTCACGAGAGCGTCTATCTCGGATCGGTTTTCGTAAATCCAGACCAGATTTGGCATACAGGCACAGAAGCCACATGCCATCAGCCGTCAAGCGGCTACGATCACAGGTGGAACAGAAAGGCATGGTCGTAGATGGGATAATGCCAAAGGTGGCTCCATCAGGAAGTCGAAATCTCTGAGCAGGAGCTGAACTGATCTCAGTCACGGGCTCAATCGGCCCATAATATTGGGTGAGCATCGCAAGAATTTCTTTGCGTGAAAGGACTTTATCCGCCGACCAATCGTTCGCTCCACCAACATCCATATATTCAATGAACCGCACTTCCCCATTGACACGTTTTCCATACTCAATGAGCGGAATAAGTTCGTCGTCGTTATAGCCCTTCATCGCCACGGTGTCTAACTTGAATCCACTAAACCCGACTCGGCCAACCGACTCAATACCTTCAAACACCTGGGCCAAGGTATCTCGGCGGGTCAAAGCCTTAAATCGTTCAGGCTTCAATGTATCCAGGCTCACGGTCACTCGGTGCAAACCTGCATCAAAAAGATTCTGCGCATGCTCTGCCAGCAACACCCCATTGGTGGTCATCGCAATATCTTTAATCCGGGTATTCTTCTGGAGCATGCCAATCAAGGACGCCAAATCTTTTCGTAGAAGCGGTTCACCACCGGTAATACGGACTCGATCCACGCCCTGTTCCGAGAAGAGATCCGTCAGAAACACAATCTCTTTAAATGTCAGTAAGGTTTCACGAGGCAACCACACATATTCTTCTTCGGGCATACAATACTGACAGCGCAAGTTGCACCGATCTGTGACCGACACTCGTAACGATCGTAACGGTCTACCAAACAAATCTTTCGCAGGCTCAGGCAAGGCGTGTTGGTTAATCATAGGATTTTTGAATGATAAGGTTTTTCATAAGCAAATAAATCCAGAGAAATATTGGATGGGAAAAATTTTGGGTCGATTCAAAAATGTCGTCCAGCCAGGCCGCTGGCAGCTTTCTTCAACAAACCACGTTTGGACATTAGGGATGTTCCTCAACCCAGACATCACCCTGTGGTGTGTATTCCATTTTCCAGATCGGCGTAATTTTCTTCAGTTCATCAATACACCATTGGCAAGCCTTGAAGGCATCAGCTCGGTGTTGAGCTCCAACAATGATCAACACAATATTTTCACCAATTTCGATGGGCCCGTAGCGATGAAGGACCAACGCTTCAATAATGTCAAAGTCTTGCAACGCTCGCTCGCGAATTTCCTTCAGTTTTTTTTGCGCCATACCTTCATAATGTTCAAAAGCCATGGAACTCACATCATGGCCTTTCGAGTGATCGCGAGCCGTCCCCAAAAACATCGCTATCCCACCAATCTTGGTGGATCGAGCTCGCACGCGCTCTAATTCCTGATCAATGGAAAAATTTCCCTCTTGAACGCGAACCAGCATGTCTGCGTCTGTTTCAACAGCCATAGCGCACCTTTCTCATTTCAAAGCGATAGGATTGCGAATTTTCACGATTATGCCCCACCCGCAAACGGCGGTAACAGCGCAATCTCATCTGATTCCACAAGCGCCGTTTCCCAATGAGCAATTTCCTGATTCACGGATACCACGACTTTTTTTTGCTCAAGAAGCTTACCTAATTCCGGATATTCTACTTTCAAACTATCAACAAGATCTTTGACCAGCGCGCCATCTGCCAAGGGCATTTCTAACATATTGCTCCCTGCCACTAAGGTTTTCAACATGCCAAAAAGTCTAACCTGAAACATCGTCAAAGCTCTAACTTTCTCTGATTAAGAAACACACGCACATGTAGGTTAACCCTCAACCGCATCACGCTGATACATACCGGATTTCCCACCGGATTTCGATACCAAGAAAATCTCACCAAACTCCATGCCCTTATCTACCGCCTTACACATATCATAAATCGTCAGAGCAGCGACTGAGACCGCTGTCATGGCCTCCATCTCCACTCCCGTATTTCCAGTCGTTTTCACCGTTGCTTCAATCGTAATAGAACAACGACCGGAAACATTTATATCGGCATTTTCAGAAAAATTTACATCCACGCCAGATAATAATAAAGGATGGCACATGGGGATCACGTCAGGCGTCCGCTTGGCACCCATGACTCCAGCCACTTGAGCAACTGCCAGAACATCCCCTTTAGCAATGCGACCTTTTTGAATTTTCTCGAGGGTTTCTGGCAGCATCCAGACCTTCCCTTGGGCCACTGCCACGCGCGCTGTGGCCTCCTTATCGGTCACATCCACCATGCGGGCTCGACCCGATTCATTAAAATGCGTCAATTGACTCATCATTCACCCAAGGATTACAGAATGAAACTTTCGGAAATGCTTGAAAACTTTAAAATTATAGAGAGGGGTGAAAACCTTGGTCAAGCAAAAGAAGGGTCTAATTGGGCTTGACAACGGCCTAAGGTCGCCCTATAAAACTCCCCAGCAGCAAGCACCACCAGATAAAGGAAACCTCATGGATCAAGCGGCAACACCCAACCCTACCCTTGCGAAGAAGAAACTAGGCATACTCCTATCAACAGCCCCCGACAATCCCAATGCCGAGACGGTCTACCAGCTCTCCAAAACAGCCCTAGACAACAAGGTCGATACCTACCTCTATTTCATTGATGAAGGGGTCCTCAACTTAAAAGATCCTCGATTTGCGGAATTGGGCAATGCAGGATTAAAACTTTTCGTCTGTGCCTACGGCTGCCAACAGCACAAGATCTCAACAGACGGCTATGGCAAAGAAGTCAATTTTTGCGGCCTCGTCATCCTCTCCAATATCATCGACGGCTGCGACCGTTTCCTCGCTTTCAATTAAAGTAACCCAGAAGGCCGATGCACCAGGCCGACTAGCCCATCTCGTCTCTTTCCCTCAACTCTCGACGCCTCCTGGCCGGCTCTAGGGATGGACGCCCTAATCATGCTGCGGGCCTTGTTTGAGCGGAGCGAGTTGGTCCGCTCTCTCTCCTGCGTCCGTCCCCTTTGATCAGGCCGGACTGGGCGTCAATGGTTTTGGCTACTTTTGCCGAAACAAAAGTGGCTCGTACGCCGGGACGAAACCCGGCATCACAGAAAATCAATTGGACATTCTACTTGAAAAAGACGAGCAGTCACACCGACAGAATCGATAAAAATTGATTGAGTAGACTGGCTAGACAGACTCCAATTCAGAGCCTGCCATCACATTGATCGACGAGCGACATGGACTGCATCATTTGTTCAATCTGCGGGCGATATTCTTGATAGGTAGCTTTTGTGCTTCCAGTAAACGTGATGTGCCACGTGTCCTTCCCACACAATAATCTGACACTACTGCTATAG
>JAJDBQ010000233.1 GCA_029261255.1 Nitrospirales bacterium | reverse complement strand
GCAAAACCATTCTGTGACTGCGCTTCACTTTTTAAGGTGACCAACGGCCCGTGAAGTAACTTATTCACAATCGCCGAGGCTAAGCCTTCAATGGCACCGCGTTCTTTTTCTGAAAGATCACCTAATCGATGAAACGCTTTTTCCAATTCAATATTTTTTATATCTTCCGCTTTCTTCTTGAGCGCCACAATCGTCGGAGTAGCCTCAAGCCCGCGAACCCACGCCACCATACTTTGAACTTCTTCTTTGACCAACTTTTCCGCGACGGCAGCCTCTTTCAAGCGTTCATCTTGATTATGCCCCACATGGGCCTTGAGATCATCAATATCAAATATGAAGGCGTTGTCGACATCTTTGACTGCAGGATCAATGTTACGAGGGACCGTGATATCAATCAAAAAAATTGGCCGATTCTTCCGTTGATGGACCGCTCCCTCAATATCGTCCTTAGAAATCACAAAGTGAGGAGCCCCAGTGGCACAAATGACAATATCAGCTCTTGGCAACGTGCTGCGGAGCTGTTCATAGGGAACCGCCTGTCCTTGAAAGCGTTCCGCGAGGACTAACGCGCGATGCTGATTTCTTGTCGTTAATAAAACTTCCTTCACCCCGTGATTGACTAAATGTTGCGCTGCCAATTTTCCCATCTCCCCAGCGCCCACCAACAACACCACCTGCTGCTTAAGATTGGAAAAGACTTTTTTGGCCAATTCCACAGCTGCATAACTGACGGATACAGCATATTCTCCAATCCGAGTATTCGTCCGAACATTCTTCCCGACTGAAATGGCCTTCTTGACTACTTTATTCAGGATGACTCCAGAAGAGCGGTGAGTTAGTGCAAATTCATAGGCGTCCTTCACTTGTCCAAGAATTTGTGGTTCGCCCACCACCATGGAATCCAAGCTCGCGGAAACACGAAAAAGATGAGAAATGGCTTCTTCATCACTATAACGATACAAATGTGGAAGGAGATCTTCCGTGGAAACTGAAAAATGCGCCGCGACTAAGAAGTCTTCTAGCTTCCGAAATCCCCACTCTCCTTTTTCAACAACCGCATACACCTCCACCCGGTTACACGTACCCAAAAACATCGCTTCCTTCACCCCAGGATAGGCTCGCAGTCGAGTCAGAGCTTCTCCCATTCGACTATCCGGAATCGCCAGGAGTTCTCGAAGTTCTACCGGAGCGGTCCGATGATTGAGCCCTAACACGATAATATTCATAAATGGGCGATAGCCTGAGGGCTTTTCATCAAAATGCCAATAAAGGTCAAGATGACTCCCGCAAACCCTACGACGGTCAAGTAAGCCGCACGTTTAGCCCGCCAACCTACGGTCACTCTTCCCATCAGCACCACAAAATAAAACACCCACGTAATCAGTGCCCAGACTTGCTCTGGATTCCAACTCAAATAGGTGCCAATCGTTAATTGCGCCGAAACCGCTCCAGTGAGAATACCGAGTGTCAGGAGGGGAAACCCAAAGAGAATGGATCGCTGATTGAGCCTATCCAAAAAATCCAA
Organism: Nitrospirales bacterium; assembly: GCA_029261255.1. Lineage (GTDB taxonomy): Bacteria > Nitrospirota > Nitrospiria > Nitrospirales > UBA8639 > Nitrospira_E. Next base: position 2,595 of record JAJDBQ010000233.1, on the reverse strand, counting down.
TGGTGGGAGCTTAAAATTTAGGACATTAAATTGCTTGGACTTTAACAATCGTTCCTGCATCAAATACATTAATCCTGCCACGAACGCCACAGCAAACCCGATCGTACCCAATATACTCAACGTCACATGAATCCAAACCGTCTGGAAGACCGGAGCAATCGTTCCTGCTTCGACTGGCGCTAAGGTTGCGGAGACTAAAGAGAGAAAAGCCAGAGGTAAAATAAAGGCCCCGAGTACCTGAAGGCCTCGTTTTAATCCAACAACCAAAAAAACTAAAACCAATCCCCATGAAAAAAAGGACATGGCATCCCGAAAAGTCATGATCGGGACCTGCCCAGTGTCGATAATAGCCAGACTCAACGCTGCTGTATGAGAGAAAAAACCAGCCCCAGCGACCCAAACAGCAACTTTGACCAACAGGTCAGACCGATGGAGGAGATAGGCAAGAAAGAGAAGCGTGCCTCCAAAATACAGACCCATTGTCAGAAAGGACAATGCTTCAGACATAAGCCACATTGATCCTAAGGTAGAAGGAAAATTACCGAATTTCGAGTATAAATCTGCGTCCAGAGAAGGTCAAGAAAATCAACAGGTTACCCTGTTTTTCAGAGAAAGCATGAGAAAAAGTTTATCCTAGACAATCATGGATTCCCCCAGTACGATGCGAGTCCTCCTGAACATGATTCTTAACCTATTCACTTGAGTCCTTCTTTATGAGTGGCATTCTCTATATCGTCAGTACGCCTATTGGCAATCTGGAAGACATTTCCTTTCGGGCTATACGAATTCTCAAAGAAGCCGCCATCATCGCAGCAGAAGACACGCGTCGAACGCAAAAGCTCTGTACCTATTATCAAATTGGAACTCCACTGACGAGCTATCATGACTTTAACAAAGAAGAAAAGACAGACGTGCTATTAGATCGTCTGCGTGGAGGAAATGATGTCGCATTAGTCTGCGACGCCGGAACACCGTTGATTTCAGATCCAGGCTACTATCTCGTGAAGCGCGCGGTAGAAGAGAATATTCCCATGGTTCCTATTCCAGGGCCGTCTTCCGTATTAGCCGCGCTCTGTGTGTCAGGCCTCGCGACTGACCGATTTATTTTTGAAGGCTTTGTCCCTCGAAAACCGGGGGTCAGAGAAAAATTCTTTGAAAAACTCCAACCGGAGGTCGGGACTATCATTGTCTTTGAGACACAACACCGAATTCTGAAAACTTTACGGGCTATTCACAAAACGATGGGGAACCGCCAAGTTGTCCTGACTCGAGAACTGACAAAGCTTAATGAAGAAATCATGCGGGGAAATGTGGAGGAACTCTGTCAAACTCTCGAAGGGAAAACGATCAAAGGGGAAATCACGCTCATCATTCAAGGACAACCTCAAAGAAAAACTAAACAGACCGCTTTTGCTGCTCCTAGCTCTGCTACGAATCTTCTTTCTGAATAACGATGCGGTAATAGGCATCAACTTTTTCTTGTGTCAGTACTTCATGTCCTTCATTCATAATGCTCTTAGGAACATTGATAATTGGATCCCCATCGTCTAATAACACGGCCAATTGTGAGCCAATTTCCAACGTATCTAATTTCAGCTTCGTTTTGACAAAATTATAGGGGCAAATAACGCCACGGAGATCCAACTCTTCCATTTTTTAGACCTTCAAGATCTTTCTTTTTGGTAGGACGACACAAGATCAAATAAACGACAATTGGTGCACATAACAAAAGAGCGTGACGGCTTTGAAACCGACACGCTCTTTTCAAGAAAAAACCTAACTGAAAATTATTTTTGAACGGTACCTTTGTTGAAATTGGCGCGATTATCACCGTAATCAGTGGCAATCGTTTTATCCGTTCGTCCATTAACCGTGTCTGGTTGTGGCGCACATTGCCAACAAGGAGCGGCACCAGTCATTGCACCAACTGGACTCATGATACCAGTCTTGACATCACCAGGCTGCACAGACCCAACTGGAACACCAGTGTAGCCAGCCGTCCGAATTTCAAGCCCACGATCTTTGTAAGGATTTGGGCGTTGGCCTAATCCACCACCAAAATCTGTGTTATCAGCACCACCTAATAATTGGCTGCCGTCTAAAACATAAACAGATTCAACCATTTTTCGTCCCGTTGAAAACTTTTGGTCTGCTGTCACTTCCTGTCGAATTTGAACCGAAACATAGTCGCCCCGACCAATCGCGTTCAGGTTTTCCATATTGGTGTTAGTGTCAAAATACAGGGGCTGCATGTTTAGTGAGCCTCTAAGGCTCTGCCGTTCGTCGTGTGAGCTTCCGCCCATGTCGAGATACATGACGCCATTTGTCGGGTTGACCGCCACAACCTCTCCCTGAACGGTTTCTGGGGCTGAAAGATACCGTAACATGTCCCCTTCGTCCATAACCCGCGATCTGTCACCGACACCTTGTGAATCTCCGACACCCGTACCATAACCGACGTGCTGAGGTGCACGTTCTTGCGCAAATGCTACGCCAACCGAGCTTGCAAGAATGATAGCTGCTCCAATAATCCCTACCTTCCGCATGTTGCTCCTCCTTGGAAACTGTGAGTTAATAATCAAAAAAACGAACTAA
>JAJDBQ010000232.1 GCA_029261255.1 Nitrospirales bacterium | reverse complement strand
AGTTCCACGGCCACCTTAGTGATTATCGCACGGAAGATTGCCCGGGCGGCTTGGTCTATTCACCGGTATCAGACCACGTTTAACGCGGATCGCCTCACACGGGGCTTGACATAAACCATAGAATCTCAAACATGGCCCGCCAAGAAAAAAGAGCGTCCGTCCTAGTGGTCGAACAGCAGGCGTCGGAAACTAATGTCCCTCACACGATTGGAAAAGTGCTTGACATACATTACACCGAAGGCGCGGAACAAACGGGCAGCTCCGTTTTTGCTTAAAAAAGAAATAGGTTGGATTTCAATTGCCAATCCATGTAACCGCATGGGCTATTCAATTTTATTTTAGGTCTTGCCTGTCCCCAACGCTTTAAAGCCTTGTGAACAATTACGGTGTATCTTCAGGTACTATAGTGCCTAGCAGTTCAACCTCATCTGAAATCACTACATAAAGCGAGTCATCAACAATTGAGGAAATTCCACAGGTAACAGCACCTTGCTTCGGCTCATGTTCAGCTTGTATTAAAACCCCTGCTACTCTGACTCCTGATTCTGCATCGTGTATGAATACATATTGAGGTATATCCATAACTGCTGGTTTTCCCGTTAAGTTTCCATTTTCATCCTGGATAACAAAAACAGCACTGCCAGTCTTAACGTCTTCCTCACAAGCCACGCGATCGCGTACATGGGAATAGTTGGTTAATGGAGGCCAGATTTTCTTATTTATATTGTCCATTTGTACGAATACTTAACAAGAAGGGCCATTAGTTGAATTTACAACTTCGTCGGTTAGCTTACCTATAAAGAATAGCTGGCCTAGTCGCGATAGAGATTATTCTAGGAGCGCAAATCATCCAGCAAACCTGCGGCTTCCGATCCGTCAAGGTGTGTCAGAAGGGCTCCGATTTTTGGAGCCCTACATGCAAAGGCGACTACTGCCAATGCGGATTGCACCATGAGTGGCTCTCTTGCGGTGGCAAGATCGCTCAAAGCGAGCGCTTTTGCCTGCTGCAAGGCGGAACTGTAGTCCTCAGATAGCCAGTCCGGAATGATCGGATTACCGGATCGACGACGTTCTGTCTCAATCGTAGCGATGAGTCCGTAGAAATTCCAGTCACGTGGTCCGCCCTCACACACCTCCAACAACAAAGGCACGACAGCGTAGGAGGCTTCTCCAACGTCACCTTGATGATGCAGTTCGTTCCATAACTCGTGCCACGCTTCTGGGTTAAGTGGCTCCAAACGTAGCTTTGCGATGACTGCTCGTGGATCGTATGGAACACGATATCCTCCTGTCAGATCCGCCCAATTCGGCTGCACCATTCAGTCACTCTTTTTTTAGAAAATAATATTAATAAGTGCAGCGTTTTTTGTCATTTAAGACATCCATCTGTTTTAACCAACCCTATGATATCCCAATTCTTCTGCAACGCCCTAAACTCCTAGACCAACATTTGGTCAAAATCATTTATTAACAAGGACGCCTGCCGGCTGGCCCTCTTGTCGGACGCTCTCGCTAGTCTGCGGACCTTGTCTGAGCGTAGCGAGTTGGTCCGCTCCTCCGTATCCCGCGTCCGTCCCATTTCATCTTGGCCAGACTGGGCGTCAATGGTTTTGGCTACTTTTCCCGAAAGAAAAGTAGATCGGCTGCCGGGCCGAAACCCGGTGACACCAAAAACACGTGGAAAATATCGTTTAAAAGGTAGCTAAGGGTAGGCCTAAGGTCTAGATCCCAATTGTTTTCAACAACAGACTCCCAGTATACTCTTCTACTATGAGTATTCGAAATCGAGCTGGAGAATGGGAACCATTACTCCTCGGCATTGAACCCGAGCATTGTGGGGTCTGTGGAGAGGGGCTCTATCGCAATAAGACGATGCTACGTGGAGGGTGGGCTCGATGTAGCATTTGCGAAAGTTTTATACATTATAGTTGTTTGGCCAGCGGGAAAATTTCGTATCTGAAGCGGCGCCCTCGCGTTTGCCTCACCTGTGATGCCCATCAACCTGATTCAGCTTCAGGAAAAACTGCTTCATTGGTTCCCTCTGAAGTAAAATAATGCACAACCCTGAAGTGTCCCTCTCACGATCCATGGGATCCAACAAACTTTCGACTCTCTTTCTTTATTATATTCTCTCTCCACTCCTCTGCTTCTTTAGCGGGTTTCATATGACGAGTTACCTGCTTGTTGGTCTCTACACATGGCCTCGGACAAGCCGCATGTTAGTGCTAACCCTCGGGTCACTTATTTTTGTCTATGAATTTATTTATAAAAGTCATGCTCCTCAATTCGCTTCGGGCAAATCCTGGTCTCAAGGCGAATGGGTCCTCTATACCTCCTTGATCCCTTTTGTGTGTGGCATCGCAACATTCATTGCAGCAGCTGGATTTTCCAACTAGCCAACCGCTTCCCTCGAAAACTATTCTTTTTTTTACGTAGAGAGGACACACGCATGAAAAACGTGGAATTGACCATCGAAGGGACCATGTTAACCATTAAGGTCGACCTCACGCAGGATTTCGGGCCCTCCTCATCAGGGAAGACCATCATCATTGCTTCGACAGAGGGGAATGTCTCTATTCCAGACCGAGAAGAAAAAATTGGCCTGAATATTTACAAGAAAAAATCTTAGCTTTTCTTCATCACCTTGTTGTCTTCCAACAAGGCCTGTCCGGTCCGCGATGCAGCCACCTTCATCACGGACTTTGGAGTTCCCTCGGCGACCACAGACCCTCCTTGATCGCCACCCTCAGGGCCTAAGTCAATAATCCAATCTGCATTCCGAATCACATCCAGGTTATGTTCGATGACCAGCACGGTATTCCCGGTTTCTACCAAGCGATCAAGCACGTCAAGTAAACGTTGAATATCGACAAAATGTAATCCTGTCGTGGGCTCATCTAATATATAGAGGGTTCGCCCTGTCGGTCGTTTCGAAAGTTCCTTTGAGAGCTTCACTCGCTGTGCTTCGCCGCCTGATAATGTCGTAGCCGATTGTCCAAGCTTAATATAATGAAGCCCGACATCAAACAAGGTTTGCAGTCTGCCTCGAATAGGTGGAATATTCACGAAAAATTCCAGCGCCTCAGCCACCGTCATATTGAGCACATCAGCAATGGTTTGCCCTCGATACATCACATCTAAAGTTTCTCGGTTATACCGCTGGCCCGAGCAGATTTCACACGTCACATAAATATCCGGAAGAAAATGCATTTCAATTTTAATCAACCCATCGCCCTGACAGGCCTCACATCGCCCACCTTTGACATTGAAACTATAGCGACCCGGTTTGTACCCTCGCACTCGAGACTCAGGCAATTGCGCGAACACATCGCGGATAAAGCTAAAGAGTCCGGTGTAGGTGGCTGGATTCGAACGAGGTGTCCGACCAATCGGCGACTGATCAATATCGATGAGTTTGTCTAAATGCTCAAGACCTTGTATTTTTTTGCACCCTTCAAAGATGGGTTTTTTCTGCGCAAACCCTTGCCCCAACGATCGAAACACCACATCGATGACCAACGTACTTTTTCCCGACCCTGAAACCCCGGTTACGCAGGTAAAGAGTCCCAAAGGAATTTTTACGCTGACATTCTGTAAATTATGTTTCTCTGCACCCACCACTGACAGAAACCCCTTGGGGTTTCGCTGACGAAGGGGCAGCGTCACACGCTTTGTTCCATTCAAATATTGTCCTGTGAGTGAACTCGGATCCGCCATGACGACCGAAGGCGTCCCGTGTGCCACCAACTTTCCCCCTTCCACGCCAGCCCCTGGACCTAAATCTAAAACATAATCGGCAGCCCGCATCGTCTCAGCATCATGCTCAACGACGACGACCGTATTGCCCATATCTCGCAACCGCAAAAGCGTTTGCAATAATCGTTGATGATCACGCTGATGCAACCCGATACTCGGTTCATCCAGAATATACAAGACGCCCACCAATCCCGATCCGATTTGCGTCGCCAAACGAATCCGCTGGCCTTCGCCTCCCGACAAGGTCGCCGACGGACGATCCAACGTGAGATAGGCCAATCCAACATTGAGAAGAAATTCTAGTCGTTCACGAATTTCCTTAATCACTCGTTCCCCGATGAGTCGTTCACGATCCGTGAGATTCAAGCCATCCAGAAATTCTAACGTGTGTCGCACGGACAAATGTGTGACCTCAGAAATGGATTGCCCACCGATTTTGATCGCGAGGCTTTCTTGCTTCAGTCGGCCTCCTCCACAAACCTGACAAGGCGTATCGAATGTCCATTCTTCATGTTCAGGGCATCCTGAAGTCTCAAACCCAATGCCATCACATTCTGGGCACGCGCCATGAGGACTATTAAAGGAAAAGACTCGGGGGGCGATTTCCGGATAACTGACCCCACATTGAATACAGGCCAGCTGTTCACTATACATCCGTACCTGATCATCCTCAGTGAGCACACCCACAAGTCCCTTGGTCATCTTGAGTGCCGTTTCCACTGATTCAGCCAGACGGCGCGCAACATTGGTATCTGTCTTAACAATGATCCGATCAATGACAATTTCGATTGTATGTTTTCGCTGCTTATGTAAGGTGATGGACTCGGCGAGATCACGGATTTCCCCATCGATACGTACTCGAACAAACCCAGCCTTACGAGCCGCTAATAGTTCTTTGCGGTATTCACCTTTTCGTCCCCGTACAATGGGAGCGAGAACGTGTATTTTGCTCCCAACTGGAAGACCCAGAATGGCATCGACCATTTGCTGAACGGTTTGTGCCGCAATAGAATTCCCGCATTGATAACAAAAGGGTTCTCCGATCCTGGCGAACAACAAGCGGAAATAGTCATAGATTTCCGTGACGGTCCCTACCGTTGAACGAGGATTGCGACTTGTCGTTTTTTGCTCAATGGAAATAGCGGGAGAGAGGCCGTCAATGGAATCCACATCCGGCTTGGTCATCTGTTCAAGAAATTGCCGGGCATAGGCCGACAACGATTCCACATACCGCCGCTGACCTTCAGCATAAATCGTATCGAAGGCGAGAGAGGATTTCCCCGATCCACTTAAGCCCGTAATGACCACCAGTTGATCACGGGGAATGACCAGATCCAGGTTTTTGAGATTGTGCTGGCGAGCACCTTTGATCACGATTGCGTTCTGCATGGGTGGGGAGTATATCATAAGGATCTCACGCCCGAGGGCTTGTCTTACGACAAGAATTGACCCTCGAACAAGGGGTCGGATACAATCTTTCGAGATTTGACAATCGATCATGAAGCAGTATTTTTAGTTTTTTCCACTTATTCATTCCCATCATTATTTCCCTTACCAAGAGGAATTTCATGAAGAACGTGAAACGGATAGTGAACGGGCTAAGCCTCTTCCTGGCATTTCAACTCCTGCTGTGCATTCCCTCATCATGGGCAGCCAAATATGAACTCACGCGCAATAGCGTCGAAAGTGTGAAAGACGTCGATGCCAAAGAAATCGCTTTATTTCGTGTAAAGTTGGGAGATTCCGAAATTCAAGCCGTAGAATCTTTGATAGAGCAACGACTGCCAGGCGTACGAGCCGAACAAGAAGGCACGTTCATTCTATTATGGGACAAGGAAAACCCGACTGGAGCCATGGCTGGCGTCCGTATCACAGACGGGAAAGTAGACTTGATCTTCATCAACAACCGATTTGCTAAGAAAGTTCGTGGAGTTTTTCGGCACGTCTTGGGAGCCATCACATTGAAAGAAATACGAGATCTGCTTGGCCCGGAAGACTTTCCAAACGAAACCCTCATGGGTGCAAAATTACTCTACGAAGAAAAAGGCTTTTTGGTGAATTATCTTGACAAGCAAGTCAATGTTGAATTTTGTTTGGGCTGTCAAGATCTCTTTTCTGGATTCTAATCGGCAACACCCGTTTTTTAAACGCGTGTTGCCTCACGCATTTCTCGCTCAGCGCCTCTCCCCAAACAAGGGGATAGCCTTCCTCTGTTCTCGCTTACAATGTTGAACCCGTCTAGCCTACTTCTCGCCTGAAGCACAGACATCAATGGAAGACCGCATTACGTCCACTCATGCTATGGAAGAAGAACAGAGCCTTGAAGGCACACTCAGACCACAGCAACTTGGGGAGTACATCGGCCAAGAACGCATGAAAGACTCGCTTCGAGTCTGTATCGATGCCGCACTTGGACGTGGGGAAGCGTTGGACCATGCTATTTTTTACGGCCCGCCAGGATTAGGGAAAACAACGATTGCTCATATCATTGCCAAAGAAATGGGCGGCACCATTCGTTCGACATCAGGATTGGTTCTGACCCATGCCGGTGATTTGGCCGCCGTTTTGTCGAATCTTCAGCCTCGAGACGTGTTATTTATTGATGAAATTCATCGACTTCCTCCAGCTGCCGAGGAAGCCCTGTATCCAGCGATGGAGGATTACCAAATCGATCTCGTCATCGGACAAGGCCCGTCGTTACGAACAATGAAGTTAGATCTTCCTCCCTTCACCCTCATCGGAGCCACCACTCGAGCTGGCGCTCTGACCTCTCCCCTCCGTGAACGATTTGGGTTGGTGTACCGATTGGATTTTTATCAGCCGGAAGAATTACAAATCATTATTTCACGGTCAGCAGGACTGTTGAACGTACAGATTGATGATGATGCGGCATTCGAAATCGCGAGACGCGCTCGTGGCACACCGCGTATTGCCAACCGTCTCATCAAACGGGTTCGGGATTTTGCTGAAGTCAAAGCACAGGGTCATGTCACCCAAGCCGTTGCCAAAGAAGCATTGCAATGGTTGCAAGTGGACGAGGCCGGATTCGACGAAATGGATCGAAAAATTTTATTGACCATCATCGAGAAGTTTAGAGGTGGCCCGGTAGGCATTGAAGCGTTGGCCGCGTCCATCCAGGAAGAAAAGTCGACATTAGAAGATGTCCATGAACCCTATCTCTTGCAAGCGGGGTATTTAGACCGGACAGCCCGAGGCCGTCAAATTACCCAAAAAACCCTCCAGCACTTCGGGAAATCCTCAGATTTATTTTCTATCAACATCTAAAACCTTCTCTTTCTCTGGCTCTCTTTCCTTATCCCTCATTCTAAGTATTTCTACCTTTCCTCACTGATTCAGTGTGTGCTAGGCAATCATTGCCCACCAACAGACCATTTTTAATAAACGTATTTTCATGGAGTCAATAATTTCGATCATTTCGTGCATTCTACTTTGGCTCTTTGGACTGTATCCTGATTCACCTGCCCCCTCTCCTTCTCATATCTTCCACCTACTATATAAATCTCCTGAAAGTCGACGCTTATTGTCGTTCGCTTCTCCCAACGAGCACCAACCCTCACCAATTTAAGTTTGCTCGATCAAATACCGAAAAAGATAAGACAATAGACAGAAAAGCACAGGACTAACTGAGAATGAAGAGCTCTTTTTCACACAAATAAGCGGGCATGTTAGTAGAGAATCTTTCGAAGGGCGAATGCCTCTTTCCGTGCTCATGCTGAATGTCAGATTCCATCATCACTAATAGGAGTTCCTATGAGATGGTTTAGAATAGTCATCTCCATATTCTTACTCAGTTTGAGTTTCGCACCATATTCGCCGTCGGTATTCGCTGCGCAACCCTCCGATAACAATACCCTACAACGCTTGGATGCCTTTGAAGAACAATTACGTCTCATACAGAAGAATCATCAGCAAGCGCTCGATAACATGAATCAGCGCCTTGAGGATCTCAAGAATAATGAGAACACACCCTCACGCACAAACAACACTGAGCACAACAGTCTGGATCAGCGGGTAGAGGAACTAGAAGACCAAACGGTCAACTTGGAAGCCGATTTAGACTCGATGACCCAATCGCTCCAAGACCGAGTCCATCTCAACCTCTACGCGACATTAGAATTTGAATCCTTCCAACATACCAAGCCCGTATTTGATGCGCGAAACATTGAACTCTTTGCGGATGTCTCATTGGCCAATCGCCTACGAGTCTTTGCCGAAATTGAATTCGAACGAACAGCGAAAACCAGCGGAGGCAATCGCCAAGGAGACGTCGAAGTCGAACAAGGCTGGATGGAATTTCGTATTCACGAAATGTTTAAGCCCAGAGCCGGAGTCATTCTGGTGCCATTTGGTCGCTTCAATCTCGAACACTTTGATCCGGTTCGTGACCTCACCGCTCGCCCCATTGCCATGAGGCGGGTTGTCCCAGTCACGTGGGCCGAGGCCGGTGCTGGATTTGTCGGAAACGCCTTCGTGGGCAATCATCTGTCCAATACATGGCTGAAAGATCTGACCTTTGATTATCAATTCTTCGTGGTCAATGGTTTGACGAGCCGTCTTTCTGATACCAGTACCAGGAACGCCCGTGGCGCATTTGGGAGCGATAATAATGCCAACAAAGCTACGGTGGGCCGTCTCCAAACAACCATCGTTTCGGGAGTCGAGCTTGGAGTAAGCGGCTACTGGGGAAACTATGATGCTCAAGACCATAGCATTCGAGGTTTGGATACCGACTGGAAATTTGTCTTTGGTCCGATAGAAGTTATTGGGGAATATGCCTGGCTATGGTTAGAAAAAGGCGGGGTTGAAAATGGCTCCCCTGCGATCAGCGTACCTCGTACCTTGCAAGGAGGGTATCTACAAGCCAATTATCATTTTTGGTTCAATGGATTGAATGAGACATTCTTAGGACAAGGGTTCTCATCCCCTACGTTCACCGGGGTCATCCGCTATGGGCGTGCTCGCATTGCGGATGATGGCGACATGGGTTCTCGTCCAAATAAAGAATCACGCTGGACGTTTGGCTTGAACTATCGTCCAGTTGAAAACTTTGTGGTGAAGATGGAATATCAAATCAACAATGCCACCAACGAGGCATTGGAACGTGGAGATTTTAACGGGTTTCTGACATCTGTCACAGCAGCCTTTTAGATCGAGTCTCTATGATCATCAACATCTTCCTTCTTCTTGCGTTGCTTCTGATTGAGGCTCCCTGCTTGGCTCAAGGTGAACCCATCGCCATTGTCGTACATCCAGATAGTCCTATCAATTCACTGACTTGGTCCCAACTAGAACGAATCTACAAGGGCAAACAAGTGACATGGCCTAATGGCGAGAGCATCGTTGCGACCAATCGGCCACCGTCGAATCCTCTACGAAAACAATTTTACCAAGCAGTCCTCAGGGCGAAGGTGACTCAACAATTTCTCCGCCCTGGCTCTCCCATTCCTTTTAAAACCAAACGACTAAAATCCGAAAAAGCCATGAAACGTTTTGTGGGACGAGTCCCTTCAGCCATTGGCTATCTGGCCGTCAACGATGTCGATATAAAGGTCAAAGTCCTACGCATGGATGGACGATTGCCTACTGATCCGGACTACAAACTTCAGTAAGGAACCCTCAATGGACACATACCATCCATGAAAATATCGCTCTATGTGAAATTAATCGGCTTATTTCTGGCATTGTCACTTCTCCCTCTTGGAACAGCAATGTGGCTGAACTACCAACAGGCACGAGATATCCTCATGCACAGCCTCGGTAACCGGTTTCAAGAGCAGGGCACCAGCGCCATTCAGGATATCGACAATCTGTTAATCAATGGTATTCGCGATGTAGAGAATTCAGCGATCGCAGAAGTGATGCAAGATGTGTTAGTCGACGATGTCGATGGTCGAATCACTGAGAGCTTAAGTCGCCTGCAAAAGACCTCACGAGTGTTTTCAGCATTCTGGTGTACAGACGTTCAAGGAACTATTCTCGCCTCAAGTCAGCCTGAACTTTTGTCACGAACACTCACCGACAGGTTGTGGTTTCAACGCACGCGTCAATCCCAACAGAGCCACATACATGAATTTGCTCTTTCTCAACTGCTCAACACCTATGGGGTCACGCTCGAAACACCCATTCGTGCGGAACACAACCCTGACGAAATCATCGGTTATCTCTTCGCTCATATCCCTGCAAGTCTCCTCACCACAATTATTTCTCATATTCGCGTCACGAACTCGGAGCAAACGGCCACCGCGCATGCCCTCTTACTCAATGGTAAGGGTGCGGTCATTACAGCCCCAAATTTCCTCATGAATCCCTCCTTTTTCAAAGTCTTGCAACCAACCCGATTCTTTTCTGAAGGCGCTCAGCATTACCAAACAACCACTGGATGGTATGTCGAAAACCGGCAAGGATTGAATGAGACCTTGATTGGGTATGCCTCCAGTGGTGAATTGCTTGAAGGCACTTCCCTTCATTGGCATGTGGTGCTTCAACAGCCAACCGAAGACGCGCTGGCTCCCGTTGCCGCACTGCGCCTGCAATTTATTGCATTGTTTAGTGTCGTCTGCATTCTGGTCTTACTCCTGTCCAGCCTGATGGCACGAGCCATGTGCCGTCCAATTGGTCAATTGATTCACCATGCTCGGCAAATCTCTCAAGGCGATCTTTCCGCAACCGTGACGGTACAGCGGAATGATGAAATCGGTGAACTCAGCGAAGCCATGAACCAAATGACGCAAAATTTGAATACGGCACAGAAAACCTTGATTGAAGCCAAAGACGAAGCGGAGGCTGGTGCTCGTGCCAAATCAGAATTTCTGGCGACCATGAGCCATGAAATTCGAACTCCCATGAATGGAGTCATCGGTATGACTGGCCTGTTGCTCGAAACTGAGCTCACGCCCGAGCAACAGCAACTAGGCAACACGGTGAGATCGTCTGGAGAAGCTCTCCTCACGATCATCAATGATATTCTAGATTTTTCAAAAATTGATGCGGGGAAAATGGAATTGGAGTCCATTGATTTCGATCTCAGAATCGCGATAGAGGACACCCTAGATCTTCTCGCGTCTAAGGCTCACCAAAAATCGCTCGAACTCATTGGCCTAATCTCTCCTGATATCCCCACGGCGGTGCGAGCTGATCCCGGAAGACTTCGGCAAATTTTGCTGAATCTGATAACAAATGCGATTAAATTTACGGAAGTCGGAAGCGTGACTGTCCAGATGCATTTGGTGGAACAGACATCTGAGTCCATTTCCATTCGCACGGAAATTACCGACACAGGGATTGGCCTTGCGCCCTCTGCCCAAGCCAAACTCTTTCAACCCTTCACGCAAGCCGACAGTTCCACAACTCGAAAATATGGTGGCACAGGCCTTGGTCTTGTTATTTGCAAACGCTTGGTGGAGCATATGCATGGCGAAATCGGGGTGAATAGCACTCCGGATGAGGGTAGCTGCTTTTGGTTCACGCTCAATTTGCTCAAAACGCCTGGAGGATTCTTGCCAGATGCATTGACAGAAACTGAATTAGCTGGCCTAAAGGTCTGTTGCATAGATGACCATCCAACAAACCTCGCTTTGCTTGAACAATATATTGCTGATTGGAGAATGGTAGGTCGTTTTGCGAACAGCCCCACTAAAGGGTTAAATCTCATACAAGAGGCTGCGAGTCAGCATGAACCATTTGATCTGGCAATATTAGATATGGAAATGCCAGGGCTGGATGGCATCCACATAGCCAAAGCCATTAAGGCCGATTCTTCTCTTACGTCTATAAAGTTAGTTCTTCTCACTTCGTTAGGGCGAACGGGCGATGCCACCATGGCCCGTCAAGCTGGATTTGACGGGTATCTCACCAAACCTATCCGCAAAGGCCAGTTGAAGACATGCTTAAGCATGGTCATGGGATTCCAAGAAGATGAACCCGCCACGAATTCTTCATCCAAACCCTTGATTACGAGTTACGTAATTCGAGATCAAAGCGCTATGCCTAAAGCACGAATTTTGGTTGCCGACGATCATCATGTCAACCAACAATTGGCCGCGATGCTGCTTCAACGCTTAGGGCATTCGGTTGATGTGGTGAGCAATGGGCAAGAAGCATTCACTGCTTTCGAGCAGGTCCCTTATGATTTGATTCTCATGGATTGCCAAATGCCGGAAATGGATGGATATGAAGCAACACGGCAAATCAGAATAGCCGAAAGGGAAAAGTCAGAAGGGAAAAGTGTGGACAATGACTTCGCCTCTTTTAAACCTTCTCACAATTCACTTCGCCCTTCTCCCTCACACATTCCCATCATTGCGGTCACAGCTAACGCTATGACAGGTGATCGCCAGAAATGCCTTGCGGCTGGCATGGATGACTATCTTTCCAAGCCCATTACTCCCGAGGGATTGAACACCGCATTGGCTCAATGGCTACCCACATCCGCCGAAACAGGGGAGCACCTTACCTTACCTAATAAGACAGCTACTTCAGCAACCATAGAACCATTTCAAGCTCACCCATTGGAACCCGATTCTGGTTCCGACTCTCCATCTCCCGTCATAGACCAAGACGTCTACACCCAACTCAAAGAGCTTGGTGGACAGGAGTTTCTCAATCGTATGGCTGAGAATTTTGTGCGCGATGCCTCAGGCTGTGTTGAGGCTATTGAACAAGCCTTAGATGCTGAAGATGCTGAAGCACTTGCCAGTGCTGCTCATGGGTTGAAAGGCATATCTGGGAATATGGGAATGGTCAGGATTCAAACGCTCGCCGCTACCCTCGAACAAGAAGCGCGTCGAGGCTTGCTCCCTCAGCAGGAAGAGACGATGTGCTCAATGCGACATGAATTGACGCAAGCCCAAGAAGTCTTACAGACTTCGTCATAACCAAGCTCTTGTCTCGTCACCTGTATTTCATCAGACACCCTTTTTCAAGCGTTCGCACGCCACATCCAGATCTGCATCAGTTTTGGCAAAACTAAAACGAACGTAACGGGCTCCTTCAGCTCCTTGAAAAAACGCCTCACCCGGTACTCCGGCCACTCCTGTCTTTTCTAATAGATACATCGCTCGTTCTTTACCAGTTCTCCCTGGCAAACAACTCACATCAGCCAGAACATAGTACGCTCCTTGAGGGATCGTTGGAGGTAATCCTATGTCCAGGAGAACCTGACAAAATTGATCACGCTTGTGCTGAAAGGCTTGCTGTAATTCTTGATAAAATTCCACGCCTAATTGTTGAATACCCACGGCCACTCCATATTGCAAAGGAGCCGGAGCACAGACATACACCAAATCATTCATCGCCCCGATTATGGACGACCATCTTGCGTCCGCAGCCACATGGCCAATTCGCCAGCCGGTGATACTAAATGTTTTGGAATAGCCGGAAATCGTAATCGTACGGTCAGCCATACCAGGGAGAGCGGCCATACTCACATGTTTGTGATTGTCATGAACAAAATATTCATATATTTCGTCGGTGATGATAAACAAATCATGCTGACGAGCCACTGCCGCAATCCCTTCGAGCTCTTGGGTCGTAAACACTTTCCCCGAAGGATTACCAGGCGTATTGACAACAATAGCTTTAGTGCGATTCGTGACAGCTTGCTCTAAATCATCTAGCGACAAACTCCAATCTGACCCTCGCAATGATACGAATTTCGGTACGGCTTCTACCGAGACAATCGTACTCAGGTGATACCCATAGTAGGGTTCAAAAAGAATCACTTCGTCTCCGGGCTGCAACAGGCCCATGCAGACACAATAAAAAGCGCCAGTAGCGCCAGCACTCACCGTTACCTCAGTTTCTGAATTGACAGTCATGTGATTAAAGGTTTTCATGCGCTGCGCAAGCGCCTGCCGAAGTTCGGCAAGCCCATCATAACGAGTATAGGTGTTGACGCCTTGATCCATCGCCTGCTTGGCAGCATCAATGACCAATGGCGGGACTCCGGTATCGCACACGCCTTGAGCCAAATTAATCCCTTTGGCTTGGGTACAAGCCAACGTCATGGCTCGAATCTCAGATTGTCCAAGTCCGGCTAACCGCTGATTTTCATGAAGTCCCATACATATGTCCCCTCGTCATTATTGCCCTACTCCCACACTTCCCTATTGATAGCCGTATTCCTCAATCTACCTACCAGCTTTACAGCCTTGTCTTGCTGCCAAAAGTTCTCTTCGCTTACACTGAAGGAGTGTTGAAGAATAAGAATATTGATGTTCTCCAATGGCCAGTACCATGTTGAACCTCAAAGACCTTGGGTCTGTTCAAAACAGTCCGTCCAGCAAGGCCCGAGCCAATTTTGAGCGCGGAGCGTACACATTGTACGTGAGCACTCAAAATTCGCGAGAACGCCTCTGGCGGCTTTTTTCAACAGACCCACTGAGTTATCATTTCCAGCGCGACTATCCTATCGTTAATCATTGCGAGAAGGCGAGAACACCTTGTTTGGAATTATCAAAACTCTCATCTTTACATTACTCACGATTTCGTTTTCATCCCTTGGAATAATATTCATGGATGTACGGTCTGCATGGGGAAGCATGGAGCCAGCTCCCCCTGCGGTCGAGGCCCATCTTGAAGGAATTGCCAGTTTTGCTAAATCCTCACTCATGATTACTGTTTCAGAAGGCTGGTTTTTGATGGGCACCAATCGAGAGGAAGGCACTCGGCATACCTTTGAAAAGAATTATGATAATACCGAATTTCCCAAACGCCGAATTTGGTTGGATGCCTTTCAGATAGATCAATACGAAGTGTCACTCGGCGAGCTCTTGCAGTTTTTGCAACGAGATGATCAAAGAGTTTCTTCAGAATTGCGCAATCTCATTTGGCATCTCATCAGCATTCACTACATCCCTGATCAGGCTTTAGCTCCCTGGCCAGCTCTGTATGTCACGTGGACAGAAGCGCAAGCCTTCTGTCTTCATCAAGGCAAGAGGCTTCCTTCCGAAGCCGAATGGGAAAAATCAGCGCGAGGAACCACAGGGGAAATTTTCCCTTGGGGCGACCAAGATCCCTCAGATGAGCTTGCGGTCTTTGGAGCCTATCATGTACATGAAATTCCCTTGGTCGCAAACGTGGATAGTTTTACGGAAGGGAAAAGCGAATGGGGGATCTATCACTTGTCAGGAAACATTGCGGAATGGACAAATGATTGGTTGGGGTCAGACTACTATCCCATCATGCCCGAGCGAAATCCACCAGGTCCTAAAATGGGGCGCTACAAATCTGTGCGTGGTGGATCATGGAAAAGCCTCCCCGTCATGCTTCGCACCGCGACTCGTGGTGGCGCTTTTCCAGAAAAACGATCAGCCAACATCGGCTTCCGCTGCGCGAAGTCATTCTCACCATAGTTTGCACAAAAGCTCGCGTTAATAGGGAAAGGCAGGGGAGACGACAAGAGAGGACGGCTCAAGCCGCCCTCTCTAAGAATACACGCTCCCGATTACATTACTCCGCTGGTGGAGTATGAGTGACCGTAAGGGAATAATGCGAAGCTGAATATCCTCGGACTCGGACGTGGGCTGCTGTCGCATTGGCAGGCACATCCAATGAACAAGTTTCTTCGGCTCCGGTGAGATACGGTCGGCAATCGTATGCAGTAGTCTTTGGATCCTGGTCAAAGCGAACATACAAATCTGGATCGCCAGGGTTGGCTTCTCCATGCATGATAATTTCCACCAAAGTCCCTGGAGAAACAGAGAAGGGTCCATACGAATTCCAAGCATCTTTGGCCACCTGTTGCTCGGCAAAGGTTTCCGTTTTAGGGCCACACGCCACAGGACCAGGTATGACTTCAGGCCCCTCACAAATGGTGGCATCAATGGAGAAACCAGGAGCCGGTCCATAGACACAGGCCGCACCACTGTTATCAATAGCCGTCAATGTGAGTGACCAATCTCCTTGCCCATTGCATTGCGGATAGTGCATGACACTAAAAGCATCGTAACTTGTGAGCGGCCGCCAATTATTATCCTCAAAACACTTCCCAGAATCGGGGCGCGTATGTTCATGTCGAAAACCAAGCGTATGCCCTAGCTCATGCCGCAAGATTCCTTGAAGCGACAACTTCCTATTTGGATCTAATTGAAATGACGTGTTATCTACCAACACATTCCGTGCCGAACGAGGTTCGTCGGGGAAAAACGCTCGCGCAAGATACTGCCCGTTCACATTGACCGGACGAATATCAAATAACACATTTTGGTTGGACGCTGTGCAAACACCATCTTCTCCGGCCACGTGGATATAGTCCACCGCAGCCACGGCTTCCCAAGCCTCAGCCGCAGCTTTCATATCTGCCACCATCGCATCGTAATTCTGCCCAAATGTCGTGCTGACACAATAGGTCAGTTGCCGTTTTTCGACATTATTCCAAGCCGTATCGACACCATTGACTTGGTTAATCGTAAGACCAGCTCGACCCTGAATACGATCGAAAAATTCTTTGAGATGTTTTTCATCTATCACAGGGGTATCACCATTCACGATATATTTTCCACCTTCAAAGGGTTCTTTAAAGGCCTGTGCTTTAAAATCTTCGAATGTTTTACTCTTCCAGGTGTCTCGTTGAACCTTGGCATTATCTTCTAGCAGCGCTTTCCCCTGCTCAGGATTCACCTTGGGACCGGACTCTACGATAGGATTAGGAGACGAAGTTGAATGAGTCTGATGAGAACAGGCCGCGAATCCGATGCTGATGCAACAGATGGCTACAGCACGGGCAAATGTCATGAGAGGGCGTTTCATCGTTCTACTCCTTTGCTATAAATGGTAAACATCCTTGTTGCGCACGCGAAAACATTCCTCATATCTCGAGCACTGTGGATTTTTTCCTGAAATTTCCGTGATTTTCTTCCTCTCTCATGGGGGGCAGATTTCCTTTTTCATATTCACTAAATCCACACCACGACTTAAATCATGAAGCTCGTTAAAGAATCGGTCTGCTGCTTGTTCATCTGAGAATTCCGCACAAAGCCGAGTTTCCCCCTCTAAGCCAATTCTTCGATCCACCAATCGCTTCACCGTGCCCTGATCTTGCCCCACCTTCAGTACCTGTCGAGCATGATCCAACACGAGCCTCGCCTCCTCCGGAACGCCTTTTCCGCGCGATAAGGCATACACAGAAAAACTCGATGAATTGGAGGCCTTTGATCCATCAGTATGAATTTGCGCACATCCAACTCCAACCTCTATTAGAACAATGGGCATCACGAGTAAGAAGAGGACCCACCTTAGAGAACGAACAAAGCAGGTGTTTTTTGGAGAGGCCACGGGCAGTCGTTCCTTCAGCTGCTCATACAGAGTCAGGGAATGTTTCCCCCATTTACAGTCAATTCCTCTTTCTCAGATTGTGAAGTATCTCACAATCTACGGATTAGAGGAAATCGGTCTCTAAAGAACCATGACTACGCTACCTTCACGCAATATCTCGATACCAAGACAACCTCAGCCTACATTTGCATACGACGAATATTGCACAAGATATCTCAAATCGAAAAATTTGATCATCTCATTCTATGCAAAATATTTATGCGAATGGGATATTCTTATAAAATTCATCGTCATTTTCTTATTCGACATAACACACTCAAGCAGACACAATTTCTGTCACGATGAGCTTACGGCAGTGTTCTGCACTTTCTACTTTTCACTTAGATTACTCAATCAATGTATTTAGATTTTTTATCACCGTAGAAGGTCTACTATAAAGGACTGACTTCCATGTGCGGAAAAATTTGAGTTACATGTCGTAGGATCCACACTCCTGCAAATGACCTCTAGCAGTTAGACATCGACAAGGTCACTAGGCTAAGTCCAATCTACGATATCAATATATTATTGAATATTAAATTGATCCTTATAACCTACATGCAGAACAGTAACATCGTCTTTATTTTTGCATCTTTTGCTATTCTTTTGAAATCTATCATTTCGATCAGGAATGACTTGCAATGTTGTAAAAGTCCAACAATCGATCAATGCATTGAGTCATCTTGACGGCAGTACCAAATTTCACATGTCACTCTGCACACATCTGCCTATACAGGCTTAACGAAAGGATGCTTCAAAAACAAGAGGTTGCGGACTAAGAAGGCTGCTAATCGAAACTCAACTAGGCAACTTTTTCACGTTTGGCTTATGGCATTCGAGTTGCTTAGTGCAGATTGGAGAAGAAAAAATTCATTGTAAAAATTCATCATTAAGAAAGACAGGCCATGGTGCGGACTGCTTTCTATTTTTGTATCGGACTGTTCTCAGTCTCCATCCTGAGTTCCGTCGCTTTTGCTCAAAACCTTGAGCAACTAGTCACGAGGCTGGGGCTGAAAACAACGACGAAATCGGGACTTTGTCAAACACCGAGCCTATCAACTCTTCCCTATTTTTCCTCTACACATCAATACTCCAAATGCGAAAAATTCTTTGGAGCCTCAAAGACAAGACAGTTTAGATTTTCGGAACATCATGAACCTTTATCGCTCCAACATATTCGTAATGTCTCTTCCTTGGTTCACCAAGGAGGGAGTCGCCTCTTTCAAACGACCAAGATGGTACCACTCCTTTCCAATGCTCTATCGGCTGGAATAGAAATGACGTATCGCGATCCTTTCTTGAGTATCAATGCCACTCCAACGTCCACGTCTCAATTAGGCACACATTTAGTACTCAGGGGTTCTGTGAAAGCAATGCGCTATCGTGCCGAATATGGCTATGCAGGGCACAAGACCAATAAAGGCTTATCCATGGCTCTTCACGATAGGGTGGGTGGGAAACTTCTGTGGGAATGGCAACTCCCCTTCATCACGCCGAAGGTTGAGTTGAGTCGGTTCGCCAATACAGCAGAGAGTAATCTCATTCGCAGTCAGACCATTTCAACCAGGCAAGAATACTCTCTCGGGTGGGCGATACCTAACTGGCCAAGCTTTTCGCTTTCTTATGGACGAGAGCAGAAAGATACGTTGAATCAGGAAGCGGAGTCCCGCTCGCATGCAACGTTAATAGAAAGAGTTCAGACAAAAATCGCTTTCGAACGTACCGTGAGCAAAGGGGAGTGGGCGTTAGGATATTCAACATTCAAAAATGATATTCACGATCAAGGAACTCTTGAAAAATTCCACTCAACATTGAAAGGAACGGTTCAGCTCTTTCAGCCAATTGATCTTACGCCGAGCATTGGATTTACCAAGCAAACAAACGCCAAACAAGATTTTTCCCAAGAACGCTTCATTGCAAACCTTGGAACAACCATTCGGCTCTCGACTCATCAGACCATTCAGCCTAGCTTTGAATGGGTTCGTATGAACAATCGTGAGGATGCATCCAATGCAAGCACTCTTTTTTCAAAATTACAGTATTCGTATAGACCAGCCGAATATGGCTATCATATCTCAGCTGTCGGACAATATGTTCTCAACAAAAATTCGCAGCAAACCAGTAATCCCCAAACCTACGATATATCTGTGTTTATTAAAAAGGATTTACATGAATTCTTGAATCTTCCTCATCAACAACAATTCATTAGCCTCAAACTGACTCACAATCAACAGATCAATACATTATCCTCCCAATCACAGCCTAGCATTTCGACTGCGATGCTATTGTTTAGCCTCATACCGTAAGTTTCGCTTGATTCGTCATTCTTCCCGAGTACTCTCGTGAAGGTCAGCGCGACTTTCAATTGCACCCCTATCACAAAACAACCTGGGATCAACCAGCCGTTTCACTGCACGCTCATCGAGAAAGGCAATCGTGCACAAGACATAGTAGAAAACTATTTGTTGAAGCAGACCCTCTGAGAACCAATATTATGCCTACCCCCACAATTGCTCTAATCGTTTAACTCGACCGCAATTCCATTTATAATATTTATAGCGGATAGGATTCTTCGTATAGAAATCCTGATGATACTCCTCTGCAACATAGAATACCGAAGCCGGAGAGATCTCTGTCACGATGGCTTCAGGAAAAGTCTTGGAGCTTTCAATTCTTTTCTTTGATTCATCAATTAATTGTTTTTGATTTTCATCGTGGTAAAAAATAGCCGTTCGATACTGATTGCCATGGTCACAAAATTGTGCATTGGGTGTCGTTGGGTCCACATTACGCCAAAAGACTTCTAACAACTGCGCATATGTGACTTTACTAGAATCAAAGGTAACTTCTATTGATTCCGTATGGCCAGTACCGCCAGCAGACACTTGTTCGTAAGTAGGATTCTCCACCTGACCTCCAATATAACCCGAGACCGCGGAGGTCACACCGTCGACTTTCTCAAAAGCCTCTTCCATGCACCAGAAACAGCCTCCAGCAAACGTCGCCTTGCTCAGTTGCGATCCTTCATCGGCATAGCCCGCATCATGACTCATGATCATGAGGCCTCCAATTAGAATAGCAACAGCCCCCAAGCTCATAAGGAAATTATTTTTCCGCATGTCCATGCCTCCTGTTTTTTCTAACCCCAAACTCTACTATATGTACAAGCCTACTTGATTCACGCTTTCATGATAACGTCCAAGATATCATGAGAATGTTACGAAAATCACGACAGGGCGTGTTGAATAATGAGGACATCAAGGGGAAAACAGACCGAGGAACGCGTTGAATAGTAGCGGCTTCGGGTCTGTTCAAAAATGTCCGTCCAGCAAAACCGCAGCCAGTTTGACGCGCGGAACGCACTCATCATACGTGAGCACGGCAAACTGGCGACCTGCCTATGCGACGCCGCTTCGGCAGGCATGGAACCGCTAGCCTGTCAGCCCTAGCCTTGGCGAAGGCTGGCGACTTTTTTCAACAACCCCCGATACTATTTCCACTCATCGCACACAGCTTGAGAGATCAATTCTGTATTAATGGAGGCTACCACAGGCAGAGATAAGTGACCCAGCAACTCTACTAAGCAAAGGAATTCCCCAATAGCGATTCATGCTGTATTAGGCTGTGGCGGCAGAAAAAATCGGAAATGTTATGCAGGAGGCAAGAAATTTAAAAGAAGGATGGACACAATCAGGGATGCAAACGAAAGAACCCAACCTGTCATATGAAATATGCCAGGTTGGGCCAAACGTTAATTAGAATCCACCCAACAGACTTAATTCATCGAATACTTCCCGTGAATTTTAGCTAATACCACGGAATATTTTTCTTTTTGCTCGTTTAGGCGAGCCACGACTGTTGGCGTATTCGCATATCTGACTAATTGGATTTCAATTTCACCTAAAGCTTCTTGAATCCTGGCAGCCAGTTGCTGGGCCTTAGCCTGGGCCTTTTGTTGCTTGGCCTGCTCCCACGCTTGTTGGGCCTTCAGTCGCTTGGCCGTCGCCTGCGCCTTTTCTTGCTGAGCCTGCTCCAACTGCTGTTGCTTGACTCGTTTCGCCTCCTCCCACGCTTGTTGGGCCTTCAGTCGCTCGGCCGTGGCCTGCGCCTTTTCTTGCTGAGCCTGCTCCAGCTGCTGTTGCTTGACTCGCTTCGCCTGCTCCCATTCCTGTTGGGCCTTCAGCCGCTTGGCCGTCGCCTGCGCCTTTTCTTGCTGAGCCTGCTCCAACTGCTGTTGCTTGACTCGTTTGGCCTGCTCCCATTCCTGTTGGGCCTTCAGCCGCTCGGCCGTCGCCTGGGCCTTTTCTTCCTGGGCCTGCTCCAACTGCTGTTGCTTGACTCGTTTGGCTTGATCCCACACTTGTTGGGCATTCAGTTGCTCACCCTCTACTGCTAACCGCTGTTGCTGTTCCAATGAAATTGGTGGTGGCGGTTTAACGACAAAGTTCGCACTGACCGCCGCTGAAGTTGTCGAGACAGCCACTGCACAAGCACCAGTGCCAGAGCAGGGTCCCTTCCAGCCACTAAATATATTTCCTACGCCGGGAGCTGCCGTTAATGTCACGCTTGATCCTTGAGTAAACGTTCCTGAACAGGTTCCACTGGAGCACGATAGACCAGCTGGACTGCTTTTGACCGTTCCTTCTCCACTTACTAAAACTGAAAGTACACTATCTGGCGCAATGATAGTCATCTGCACTTCAGGAGAAGGAAGGCTCTCATTCCCAGACGCATCATAGGCAGTCACTGTAAAAAAATGAGTTTTATCGGCTTCTAGGTCAGCGTATCGAAAAGTGGCTGTTTTACCGGCATCTTGGGTTTCACTATAAATACCTGGAGAGGTCCCATGATAAACCGTATAGCCTGCAAGATCTGACTCTTCATTGGTTGCCCAGTGCAACGTGGCAGAATTGTTTATGGCCGATTGAACGCCATTGGGAATCAAGAACAGAGCAACGCCAAAGACGGAAGCGATTAATACCTTCCTAAATGTCAGACTAACCAGAATACTGGACATGGGATACCTCCTTTACTGAAGGGGGCCCCAATACAGATACATCGTCTCTTCTCTTTCTTCGGTATCCCGGCTATCAGAATATTCTGACCCGTGGCTTTGCGTCCCCACCTCACGATGGGTTTGCCTTTATCCGAAAGAGGCCACCGCTTTGCTTACGTTAATGAGATGTTCTCTACGTTACGTTATCTCCTTGATTCATAGAATAAGATAGACATGTCACCTATTTTGTCACTTGCACTTATCGGACAATAGAATGGATCCTTTAGCTTCAAAAAAATTGCTCCATTCGAGCTTTAGCACGCAATCATTGCTGTTTTTTTCAGCATCGTTTCTCATATTCAGTTCATTTCAATTAATTTTTACGATTTTTTTGCATTACCATCAGTTCATTGATCCCCTAACTCTAATGTTGTATGGACTAGATTATTTGATGCCGGTACGGATCTGACCAACTCCACTGCCACACATACCCGATCACTTCCTTCCTTACATTGTGGGAATGAAGTATTCTCAGGTTTCCGATCCACTGTTACTGATTAAACATACTCTTTAGGTCACTCGGTATTTTCTGGTTCTGTCGGGAACAGCTTGATGTACTAGCGTGATTCTTTTCAAGGAAGACTCGCATGGCTGCGATGTCCTTCAAGCATCGACATTTAAACAATACATGATCCTCCAAATCAGTCATGTGAAGATTGATGAGAGTGGTGCAAACAAAAGCGGGCTGAAGCAGTTGAATCGAGGCTTGAAGAAGCGGAAAAGAATCCGTCAATTCAATTACTGAAACAATATCATTGAACAACGTCACCGACACATGAGGCTACCGCGACCGATGCTTGGATCACAAACGTTCATGCCGCCCACCAAACATTGGCTGACATAGAAGTGATGGCGATGATCAAGAAATGATCGATGAAGGCACCGGCAGGAAATGAGAAAACTACGGCCGAAATGTTCTACGTCCTTGCCGCGCAGGCAGGCCGTCAAGCAATTTTTTCATCTCAATGGAGCATTGCGACAGAATCCTTTTGACTCACAATTTGTCACGCAATCCACGCAAGACGATATCTCGGTAGCTCACCACGCCCGACACGGTGCGATTTTTAACGACGGGGGCTAAAGCCATACCAAACCGTTCGAATAGACGAGCACAATAGCGAATATCCATGTCTGGATGGACTGAGATTACGGGTTTGCTCATGATCTCATACACATTGACTCGATCCGCGGCTTTATCAGCCCCTAGGACTCTTTTGGCAATATCACTCAATAACACGATTCCATATTCGTCATCATCGTGTCGACGATCGACAAGCAAGCATTCCGTCTCTAAATGCTTGGCCTTGCGTAAAGCATCAGCCACAGTTTCAATGCCTTGAATCAGATCAAACTCAGTTTTCATGACATCTTTGACGCGGACCAATTCCCCATGTTTCATAGCTCGTCCTCCACAACTTCTTTGAGTGTGGCCATTTGATGTACGACACCCACCGCATCTTCAACATCAACTTGAAACGCGATTCCTGTTCCGGGTTTAGCATCAAATTCACCAACCTTCGCGATTGATTCCAATATTTCACGTGACAAATGCTCTTCCACGAGGAAAAGGATAACATCCCGTTGCGTTTCCAAATTCAAACCAAAAAATGTTTTTTTGACCTCTAGCCCTTCGCCATGAGCACTCGTAATCACCGTCGCACCAGTGGCACCTTTATCCCTCGCAGCATTCATCACCGCATTTGTTTTGTCGTCTTGGACAAAGGCACAGATTAATTTGAAATGCATAGCATGGCTCCCTAGCAAGAATTTATTGTGGCTTGGCCCACCAGGCAGAAATTTGCGCGTAGGCCATGACTGAAATAATCGGGAACAAACTGGCAAAAGCAATGAGTCCAAATCCATCAAACACTGGATTACGACCTGGGACGTTACTCGCTAAGCCCAACCCTAATGCTGCAACAATGGGAACCGTCACGGTCGAGGTCGTGACTCCACCAGAGTCATATGCCAGTGGAATGATCATTCGAGGCGCGACGAGTGTTTGAGCAATGACGATGGCATATCCGGAAATAATGTACCAATGTAAAGGTGTCCCAGTAATAATACGATACGATCCAAGGGCAATACCGAATGCTACGCCGACGGCCACCGCGATTCGCAAACCCCACACCCCAATCACACCACCTGAGACTTGATTCGCTTTGAGTGCAACCGCCAACAAGGACGGCTCAGCAATTGTTGTCGAAAAACCAATCGCCAAGGCAAACACATAGACCCAATAATACTGACTCCAGTCCACCTCTTTCATCGCTTCGCCCGTCTGCTCTAATCCCGAAATAAACTCCGGTGCGGTTAATTGCTGCGCCATAAGTTTGCCTATAGGAAACAGAGCCATCTCTAATCCCTGAAGGAAGAATGCCAGGCCGACTAGAACATAGAAAAATCCAAACGCCACTCGACCAATGTTTGCAATAGGACGTCGAATCACAAAAGCCTGAAACCCAATAATAATCAGGGCAATAGGCAAAACATCTGTAATGGTCGTCCAAAATGTTTGCAGCAGGTTGTGTAACAAGTGGTTACCCCATCATGCCGTACGCCATGACAAAAATAATTGGAGTGAGGGAGGCAAAGGCAATCAGACCAAATCCATCAATCATAGGATTTCGCCCACGAATAGAAGAGGCTAATCCGACACCAAGCGCGGTGACCAAAGGCACTGTAATAGTAGACGTCGTCACACCCCCTGAATCATAGGCAATACCAATAATCTCAGGAGGGGCAAAAAGTGTCATCACAATGACCCCTAGATATCCTCCTATGATCAAATACTGTACCGGCCACCCGCGAACAATACGCAAGACGCCTATGACAATGGCAAAACCTACAGACAGCGCAACTGTCAAGCGAAGACCAAACGCATAGTCCTCACGCGATTGCACCGTCGCCTCAATCACAGAGCCTTCGGCTGCGACGGTAGCAGCTTCTTGGGCCACAGCAATCAACGCTGGTTCCGCCACAGTCGTGCCGAATCCTAGGGCAAAAGCAAAGAGCAAGAGCCAGGGTAAACTACCTTTTTTCGCAAACGCGAATGCCAGTGATTCACCTAAAGGAAAGAGACCCATCTCTAGACCCTGCACAAACAATGTGAGGCCAATAAGTACAAAAAAGGATCCAATCAGAATCTCGACAAGATTGGGGATTGGCTGTTGCAACACCGCCAACTGAAAAAATCCAATGACCACCACAATAGGCAGGAGGTCATAACTGCTCCCTAATAACGATTGCAGAAACGCTTTGAACATGGGGATACGTATGAAGATTTGAGCAATGTCAATCACACGACTTCGACATTTCAAAAATAACAGGAGATGAGCCTTATGACAAAAATCCAGCCTCGAAGAAAGTCGTGTTATGCAGTAACGAAGTGGGGAAAGGAATTAGATATCCTGACAGCGCACGCTGAGAAAGCACTCCTTAGGTCTAGCGGGATAAAAAATTTAGATTGAATCGAAATCACGCCAGAGAGCAGATGAAACCAATTGTCTTTTTACGTTGTGTAGTTTTGAAATAACCAAGGGGCTTCTTGGGATCGGCGTGTTTCATAATCTGAAATGGCGCTCTCATGCTGGAGAGTTAAGCCAATGCCATCTAAGCCCTTGATCATGCAATCCTTGCGAAACGGATCGACCATAAATGCATAGCGTTCTCCTTCTGGAAGAAGAACAACTTGGTCAGCTAAATCCACTGTAATTTGATATGTCTCCTTACTCAGCACACGATCAAAAATAGTTTGAATTTCCTGTGAGGTTAAAACCACCGGTAAAATCCCATTTTGGAAACAATTATTATAAAAAATATCGGCAAAACTGGGAGCCAGGATGGAGCGAATACCATAGTCCAACAATGCCCATGGAGCATGTTCCCGAGAAGATCCACACCCAAAATTATCACGAGTTAGCAAAATTGAGACTTCTTGATACCGAGGTTGATTCGAAAAAAAGTCTGGATTCGGTGTTCCATCTGATCCTTGCCGCCAATCTGCAAACAACCCTTCCTTTAAACCGGTTCGTGCAATCGTTTTCAAATATTGCTTGGGAATAATCTGATCAGTATCAACGTCGGCACGATCCAGAGGAGCAACAATACTGGTTAAGGTCGCAAAAGCTTGCATGGTTTTCTCCACAAATTCAATATTCATTTCAGCCGGAAGAGCTTATCGCCCCCAACAGCTTTCCCCTATGCCCAATCTCGAATATCCACGAAATGGCCAACCACCGCTGCCGCTGCCGCCATGGCAGGAGAGACCAAATGCGTCCGGCCACCCTTTCCCTGCCGTCCCTCAAAATTTCGATTGCTCGTTGAGGCACATCGCTCACCTGGAGTAAGCACATCAGCATTCATGGCTAGACACATGCTGCAACCTGGCTCACGCCATTCAAACCCGGCTTCTCGAAAAATCCTATCCAGCCCTTCTTCTTCCGCTTGCTGTTTCACCAGCCCAGAACCTGGAACAACCATGGCCTTCACTTTCCCAGATACATGCTTTCCTTGAACATACTTCGCGGCTACCCTCAAATCCTCAATACGAGAATTCGTGCAGGATCCAATAAACACCCGATCAATCTGAATATCACAGACTGGAATACTAGGCTGAAGACCCATGTAATCCAACGCACGTTGAGTCGCTAATCGAATTTTTTCATCGGCTATATCCGCTGGGTTTGGAACGGTGCCGTTGACATCCGTCACCATTCCTGGATTCGTCCCCCACGTTACTTGAGGCGGAATATCTTCCCCTCGGAGCTCAACAAGATTATCAAAGGTGGCTCCCTGATCAGTAGCGAGATCCAACCACGCCTTACTGGCTTGCTCAAACATTTCTCCTTTTGGAGTGAGAGGGCGCCCTTTGACGTATGCTAACGTTTTCTCATCTGGGCTCACCAGACCAGCCCGAGCTCCCGCTTCGATCGACATATTACAAAGAGTCATCCGACCTTCCATAGAAAAGGAACGAATGACCGATCCAGTATATTCCACAACCTGTCCGATACCACCACCAATCCCAATGCGTCCTATGATGGCTAAAATGACATCTTTAGGCGAACAATAGTCCGGCAAAGTTCCTTCTACTCGAATTTCCATAGTTTTCGGCCGTTTTTGGACCAAACATTGAGTCGCTAATACATGTTCAACTTCAGAAGTCCCAATACCAAAAGCCAGGGCCCCAAATGCTCCATGTGTCGATGTATGGGAGTCGCCACACACAATCGTCATTCCTGGCAGGGTTAAGCCCTGTTCCGGCCCGATCACATGGACAATCCCTTGTCGGATATCCTCCATGCCATAATAGGAAATACCAAATTCCGCACAATTATTTTCTAAGGTTGAAATTTGTAACGCACTCATGGGATCGCTGATACCAAGCTTGCGATCAGTCGTCGGCACATTGTGATCAGGGACGGCCAACGCCGCTCCCGCACGACGTGGAGTACGCCCAGCCAATCGTAGACCTTCAAACGCTTGAGGCGACGTCACCTCATGCACTAAATGCCGGTCGATATACAATAACGTGGTCCCATCTGGCTCTTCTCGAACCACATGTTGATTCCAAATTTTTTCAAATAATGTTTGGCTTCCCATCTATTGGCTTCCTCTCCTCAGAAATGATGTACGGTTGTATGTATCGTCTTTGACTTCCAACTGGCAAGAGCCAGTTGTCCATATTGCTCATTAACCGCTGAGCTTCGAATCATCTTTGTGGTCTTTTGGTACTTCTGATATACTTTTTACCAGTGCTTGGTCAGTATCCACCTTACAGTTTCAATTGGCTGCAAAAAACCGTAAAGTGAAATTGATCGACGAGTGGTCTCTTCCACCTTCTGAGCCTATCCCACAGTTTTCTGGTCAGCTGTGAACCACGCAACAGATCGTCGACAAGGCCTCATGGTCTTTAGGAATTCCGATTGATGGGTTCCTTTCCACCAAAAGCGTCAGAAAGACTTCATTCACCATCTATCGTCGCGCTGATCGATTCAGACGTACATTCCTGACATACCTTCAACAATGTTTAACTTTCTCCATCGCTATTTATCCCATGATCTCGCCATTGATCTGGGCACAGCGTCGACTCTCATTTATATTAAAGGACAAGGCATTGTCCTGAACGAACCATCTGTCGTGACCATTGAGACCCATTCTAAAAAAATTTTGGCTGTGGGGGAAGAGGCCAAGAAAATGGTTGGGAGGACGCCTGGGAACCTGACCTCTATCCGACCGATGCGCGAAGGGGTCATTGCCGACTTTGACATGACCCAACAGATGCTTCGGTATTTTATCCAGAAGGTTCATCCAAGAGGGACTCTTGTTCGACCACGCATCATTATTGGCGTTCCCTCACGAATTACCCAGATCGAGCAACGAGCCGTCAAAGAATCGGCAGAATTGGCTGGAGCTCGAGAAGTCTATCTCATTGAAGAACCGGTCGCAGCAGCCATCGGGGCTGGATTGCCCATTACCGAACCCTCCGGAAACATGGTCGTCGACATTGGGGGCGGGACGACCGATATCGCCGTTATTTCTCTGGGAGGCATTGTGTACAGTGAGTCTGTTCGTATTGCTGGTGACCAAATCGATGGAGCCATCATGAACCACCTGAAACGCGAATATAGCTTGCTCATTGGGGAGCAGATGGCCGAAAAGATTAAGATGGAGATTGGCTCCGCCTTTCCATTTCAAGAGAAAAAGCAAATGGCCGTGAAAGGAAGAGACATTGTTTCTGGCATTCCGCGAACCATCTTTATCGATGACGGAGAGATTCGAAACGCGTTACAGGACTGCATTACTACCATTGTGTCAGCCGTACGACTCGCCTTGGAACATACCCCACCCGAACTGGCTGGTGACATCATCGACCGCGGCATTGTCCTCACTGGTGGCGGTTCATTGCTCAAGGGGCTAGATGATCGACTACGAGAAGAAACAGCCTTACCAATTGTGACAGTCGATAACCCCTTAAGCTCAGTCGTATTGGGAGTCGGAAAAACACTAGAAGAACTCAGCCTGCTAAGGAAAGTCTCAACTCATTCAAGCTTGGATCGTTAAGCACCTCTATCATCATGCCCCGATCTGAACATTCCTCATTGCCTTTCACCACTGGGCTTCGCCGATTACTGGTAGGGGGCGTTATCCTCATTTTGCTTCTTTTGTTATTCCTACCACGACAATCGCAAGAATGGTTGGGACAATTTGGTGGTCCGCTCACCATTATTCTTGAGGGCCCACTGCAAGTGATAGCCTCCATTCAAGATTCCGTTGGGGAAACATGGAGCCGGTATATCGCTCTTCAGCATGTGTGGGAAGAAAATCAAACCCTGAAGATAGAGATTCAACAATTGCAAAAGGAACAAAATCGTCTCCGTGAACGCACGATTGTCGCCATGGACTTCAATAAACTCTCGATCTATCAAGCCAACGCTCCGATGACCACTCTGCCAGCCCATATCATCGGACGCAATGTCTCAAATTGGTATCGAGCGATAGTCATCGACAAGGGCGAATCAGACGGGATCCGTCAAGAAATGGGAGTCATCACAGATGCGGGTGTCGTTGGTCGAATCGTCCGCGTGAACCCGACAACCTCGATTGTCCTTCTCCTCTCAGATCCCAACGTCGCCATTACTGGCATGATTCAGAGCAGCCGGGACGAAGGGATTATACAGGGAACACCTCAAGGCAATATTCACATGAAATATCTTCCACCACTTTCATCCGTCCAAGTCGGTGATGCTGTTGTCACCTCAGGCCTCACCGATGACTTTCCTCGAGGACTGTCTATTGGGCAGATCCAGCATGTGACGAAAGCCGCCACAGATTTATTTCAGTCTGGAGAAGTGACGCCTATCGTGGATTTTTCAAAACTTGAGGGAGTCTTAGTCATCACGTCGTTCCAACCACCAATTTCTGCCGAATCTCCTGCGTCGGCAACAGCTCTTCCTCTTCCTTAGACTTAACCATGGCCATTGCCTTGCAGATGATCGTATGTGTCGCAACTATCATAGCTCAAGCCACCTTCAGTCCGTGGCTCTCCATCAACAACGTGCATCCTGACCTCTGCTTGCTCTTGGCTTGCCTGGCCGGATTTCTCTCTCATGAATATAAAGGGTTACTGATTGGACTCACAGTCGGACTACTACAAGATCTTTTGACACCGGGTGGCATTGGACTCAATATGCTTCTCAAAGGCCTGGCCGGGTACCTTGCGGGGATGACGACACATGCTGTGTCAACGGTGACAAGCGGAGCTGTCGCAATCGTCACATTGGTCCTTTCCTTAGGAGCTGGGCTGGTCTCTCTTCTCGTCAGCTATCCGACCCTTGGTGGCACAGAGGCCTTTCATCTAGTTGCTGAGATACTGGTTCCACAAACCCTGTACCACAGCCTCATGGCTGCGGGACTCTTTTGGCTCGCATACAAAATTCGACATTCATTCGGTGTGATACACTTTTCGCAAGGACGCCGGTAACACGTGCATAGTGATTCCCAGCGACTGATATGACCTGCCCTCATGTTTGATACTTCACGACAAGCAAACGAATTAGCCAGCATTCAAAGTCGATTGATTTTTGTCAAAGTTGGCTTACTCCTGATTTTGGTCCTCTTGGGCTTGCGCCTGTGGCAATTACAAATTCGCGATGGCGTGTATTATCAGGAATTAGCTCGAGACAATCGGACAAGATCGATCGTCCTTGAGCCAGCGCGAGGGCTCTTGTATGACCGAAATGGGGAATTATTAGCCAACAACATCCCAAGCTTTCAATTATACCTGTCGTTAGAAGATGTCCAAGACCGCGATGATTTATTATCCAAACTCCCCCAATACATAGACGTGAATATTGAGGCTATTTCGGAAAAACTGGCCACGAAACGGAGGCGGGGCCGGATCAAACTCAAGAGTGGACTGACACTCAAAGAAGCCGCTCTGATCGAATCACATCGGCTTGATCTGCCTGGCGTCGCCATTCAACCCGAGTATCAACGCCACTATCCACTTGGAAACTACGCGGCACATGTCATTGGGTATGTCGGCGAAATATCTGAATCTCAGTTAAAAGATCCAGACTTCGTTGACGTGCAAGCTGGTCGCATTATCGGAAAGTTTGGTGTCGAAAAAACACTTGATACCCATTTACTGGGTGAAACAGGCCGGAAAATCATTGAAGTCGATGCCTTTGGCTATCCTAAACGATCGTTGTCCATTCATCCCCCGCTCGCTGGCGACGATTTGTATTTAACACTCGATATTCGCTTGCAGCGACTAGCAGAAGATCTGCTTGGAGAAGAGGCAGGTGCCATCGTGGCACTCGATCCTTGGAATGGCGATGTCTTGGCATTAGCAAGCCAACCTGGCTTTAACCCCAATGATTTATCCGGAGGCATTAGCACACAGGCTTGGCAACAGCTACTCCAAAATCCACGACATCCCCTGACGAATCGAGCCATTCAGGGCCAATACCCTCCAGGATCAACATTTAAAATAGTCATGGCTGCCGCCCTTCTGGAAACCCAAAAGATGAAGGCCAGCGATTCACTCACCTGCAATGGAACCTTCCCATTTGGGAGACGTGTCTTTCGTGATTGGAAACGAGGAGGCCATGGTTCTGTGGCGTTAACCAAAGCGATTGAACAATCCTGCGATG
>JAJDBQ010000231.1 GCA_029261255.1 Nitrospirales bacterium | reverse complement strand
GGGATGGACAACATGAACAGTCGACAGCCAAACAAGCACTAGATGAAATGACCACTGCCGGAGCATTGTGCGCAGTAGCCTCAGATTTAGCCCTACCTGCTTCTTAACTCAAGCGTTCCGCCCCCCTCTCAGGTGGAAGATAAATTTACTCCCCCTTCAGAGCCAACTGCTCCATCTTCGTTGTTTCGACAGGAACAACAACGTGATTAAAAAATTAGGCTGGAAGTGTTGAATAATGACAATGTTCATGGATAAATGATCTAACGGTGGCCTAGAACGCGAAAGGCTGCAAGGCGGGTCAAAAAAGTCCGCACAGGAAGGCCACAACAAAACTTACAGGCGCGGATCGTACCCTTCGCACGCGAACACGGGAATTTGGTGAAGATGCCGCTGGCGGCTTTTTTCAACAGCCCCAGGCTCAACCTGTTGGCAGGAGCGGATGTTCGACGAATACCGAATCTGGGAACTTCATCCCAGTTTCCGTATGGCGTAAGGTACGCTTCAAGACAAAATCAAAAAGTAGAGGATTATAGTCATAGATTTCATTGAGGGCGGTTCGCTCTTCGGCCGTAATATAACCTGAAGATTCAAGGGTTCTCGTCTGAATCACGATATTGACGGCAGGCAATGGATAATCACTGCCATTGATCAGTTGAGAATGGATTGCGGTATTCGCTAACACTGCATTGAGATTGTCTTTTCGATTATCTTGCGTCAGCGCCGATATATCGGCAAATAATAATTTCTGGTATCGGGGTTCTTCTAACATCTGCATGGCCACATCAATATACGGAGTCCCAACAGGGCAAAGACTTGCATCGTCTTCCTTGCATTCTCCCAGGCTCGCGACATGAGCCATGACCACTTTCACTCCCATGTCTAAGGCTTTTCGCAAAAAGAGTGGATTACCTAAATTCTGAAATTCTTCAGCTTCGGTCGCCTTCTCATCACCAGTATGCGAAATGAGCACCATGTCATACTGGTGCATAATCTTGTAGTAGGGATCAAGCTTATCCTTCATCGTCTCCGATGAGGGATGTATACCCATCGCATTGGGCAGCCATTTCACAAATCGCACACCCTGCTCTGCATACTGCTGCAAAACTTGTGTCGCATCCTCTCGATACGGATGGATAGATACAATTGGGAAAAAGATATCAGGATTCTCCTGTACAAGCTTCATGACATAATCATTAGGCACATGAAATGTCGAAAGCAGTGGATCAGGCTGTCCTTGTTCATTATGGAAATAATCAAAAGCCATAATCCCAAACTTTCCAGAGCGAGGCATGTGCTGGATGAGGTCCTTGAGACGGGCAAGGAATTGTGCGTCGGCTTGTTCATCATCAGTGATCGCCGCAGAACTTTTGTAGACTTCAAACTGCATATAATGAATTAACCCGCTCCACGGTGATTGCCAGCCTTCGTTAACAAACGTGCCATTCAATTCGGTATTCATTCCCAAGATATGCGTGTGGTAATCCCGCCGCACTAAAGGTTCAATATTTTCGAATGCTTGATCCATGAGTGCTCTCGCCTCTGCACTCAAATTCTTTTGCAAGTCCTTAGGTTCATATTCAAACGCTCCTCCTACCATGTTGCAGCCAACCCACAGCCCACTCCCGACTAGAAGCAACATGAGGGAAAAACCTCGCGCAATGTAGGGCATCTTTTTCACGAAGGAAAGAGTCTGATAGGTCGCCTATTTTTCGTTTTCCATTATGAAAATTCCCTGCTACTTATCCCAACGTTTGAATTAATGCACGCATTTCAGGAACCAAATCTCCACCACCATTCGATCGGCCTGAGAGCGCCGCATCAATGCCTGCATCCAGCACCTTTTTGGCTTCGTCGTTCTGTTTAATGCCAGCCAACGCACGTCCTAACGCAAAGTGCGATGCCACATGGATAGGATCAAGTTCAACCGCCACACGCAAATGCTCCGCCGCTTCTTCTAAATTTTCCCCTGTCTGAAGAATCTTATCGCCCAACCCATATCGCCCAAGAAACCCGTCAGGCTTTTTTGCCACCATCTGTCGAAACACTTCGATGTCCATAAAGCTACAGTCCTCCAACCAAAAAGTTTGCTAGTAATGAGCAATCCTACCATGCCTCCCAACACATCAACCACATTGGGAGTCACTCAAAGAGATACCATCAAAAGACCCCGATCTCTTTTACCTTCCCGCCCGGCCCAATCAAGATACTCTTGCACCACGAGATCACCGAAGATACTGGACGAGAGTGCTGGAGATACTTAGGCCATCCAATGTAAGATTGTTCACCTTGGAGACTCAATAACGTCGCGTGAACCATCCTCATATTCACCATGTCTGACAAAATACGAAAACTAGCTGAATGAGGGACCTGTGCCAAATACATTAGCGCATCTGGGCGCTCAAGGGATCCTCAATCACCTGGTCAAACGGGACATCGATCCAAAATTGATCGGATTGGGGTGTCTACTGCCAGATGTACCCTGGATCCTCCAGCGTCTGGGCACTGGACTTGAAATAGGTAGCGATCCGTATACCACACGTCTGTATTTTATTGCACAAGCGTCATTGTTCGTCACGTTGTGCTTGTGTGGAGCCTTGGCCTTTCTCTCACAAAAACCACGAGAGGTGTTCCTCATTCTGGGAGTGAATGCATTCCTGCACTTGCTGCTTGATAGCTTGCAAACAAAATTAGCCAATGGAGTCCATTTCTTTGCACCGATTTCTTGGGATCTTTGGAATGTAGGATGGTTTTGGCCGGATAGTATGCCCACGTACATACTCACTGGATGTGGCGTGCTCTATCTCATCTGGAAATGGAGTGCCGCCGTAAACCAACCGATTCCTTTCTATCAGAGATCCCCCTTGAAGATAGGCTTATCGCTGACGATGCTCGTACTCTATTTTGTCTTGCCATACGGGTTGCTGGATGGCCCTCGTCAAGCCGATAATCATTTTGTGAGAACGCTTGAAGAAAAAGATTTGCGAAAGGGAAAGCCAATCGAATTCGATAGAGTGACGTATCGAAAAACTTCCTCTGAAGGTGCTGTAGAAACATTTAGTGGCGAAAGAATCACGGTGAGCACCCCGCGGTTAGATCATTCGACAACTATTTCAGCACGAGGAACGTTTTCTGCTCAAAACAAAGTGAAATTCCAAGAGATACATGAGCACACAGGGGGTCTTCGAGATACAAGCAGCATTCTAGGAATACTCTTACTCATCGCCATGTGGGGTCAGGCATTTGTTAAACAGTGTAGTCATCAAAAGCATAGAAAAGATTGATGGCTTAACCAACTGAAACGATTTCATTCATTCAAGACAATCTAATACATTGATCAGACTCATCCCCAAAAAAAATTTAGGATACTGTTGAAGATTAACTGTTGCCATGAACATAGTGGAGCCTGTAACAAACGATCTCAAACACTTCGGACCTGTTCAAAAAATTTCGTCCAGCAAGGCCGCAACCAATTTGACGCGCGGAGCGTACCTTCTGTACGTGAACACGGCAAATTGGCGAGAACGCAGCTGGCGACTTTTTGCAACAGGTCCCTTAGGCATCCTTGTTCTTTCAAGCCTCCTTGCAGCCTGTGCTGGAAATGGAAATCATCACATGACCCAAGACCAACTATTGAATGAAATCAATAATAAAACAGCACCCATCATTGTCGATGTTCGCTCCGACAGCGAATATCAATCAGGCCATGTCCCTGAAGCCGTACATCTGCCGTTCTATTCATTGTGGTCTCGTCACTCAGAGATCAAACGCAAAACAGATGACCCGATCATTCTGTATTGCGAGCACGGCCCTCGTGCTGGCATAGCCAAATTCGCACTCTGGACGTTGGGGTACACAAACATCGTCTACCTAGAAGGCCATATGTCCGGCTGGAAGGAACGAGAACTTCCCATTGAAATACCTGCCGAGACACCACGGGGGTAGGAGCCCTAAAATTCCAAACTGAATGCCACCCAACTCACAATATTGATGCTATAACTATTGGACTGGAAAGAGTGAGCGATCATACATATCAAGAGTTAAAACTTCCTTGAGAATCGCAACACAGGCAATTCCAAAAATTCCATTCTTTTCTTTCGCCTGATTTCAGCCCACTGGAGACTCCTCAATGGATCAGAGAATGTAATCATTTACCGCATTATGAGACTCTAATGGGTATTCATCTTTCTTTTCCGGAATGATTGAAGGATTTCCCTAACAAATATTTCACGAACATCTTTCTCAGCCCTTTCTATGTCCAGACTTTTCCTTTTCACCATTTTGTCTCTCGCAGGTCTGACGGGATGTTCCGCCTTTCCAACTTCGCCGGACTTGGGCAATCTTTATAATCAATTGGCGCAGCAGGAAGATCCTGACCGGAATCCGGTGATTGTGATTCCAGGCATTCTAGGCTCCCGTTTGCAAGATGGAAACACCGGGGAAGTAGTCTGGGGGGCTTTCGGTTCGGGGGCGGTAGATCCTGCATCACCAGAAGGCGCGCGCCTTTTAGCTCTACCAATGAAACCTGAAAAGGACTTGAAAGAGTTACAAGATTCTGTACATCAGGCCGGAGCATTGGATCGAGTGGTGTTGAATTTCTTTGGCATTCCCTTGGAATTGAATGCTTATTACAACATTCTACGATCGCTCGGCGTCGGTGGCTATCG
Source organism: Nitrospirales bacterium (assembly GCA_029261255.1). GTDB lineage: Bacteria > Nitrospirota > Nitrospiria > Nitrospirales > UBA8639 > Nitrospira_E. The sequence goes on along the minus strand of JAJDBQ010000231.1, from coordinate 8,521 downwards.
CGATCAACAATTGGCTGAGAGCCATGCGGTGGACTATGGCAACCGGCACTTTACCTGTTTTCAATTTGATTATGACTGGCGACGCGACCTCGTGGAATCGGCCCAAGCATTGGACCGTTTCATCAAGGCGAAGGAAGTCGAAGTACAGCAAGAAATTTACAAGCGATATGGAGTGAAGCGTTCACCCATAAAATTCGACTTGGTCGCCCATTCCATGGGCAGCTTGGTGGCCCGGTATTATTTACGCTATGGAGCGGCAGATCTTCCTGTCGATGGCAGCTTGCCTCCCGTCACATGGGCAGGAGCCAAACGTGTAGATCATTTAGTGGTGATCGGCCCACCCAATGCAGGATCAGTGGAGACTCTCATTACATTAACTGAAGGCTTGAAACCGTCTCCTCTGCTATCGACCTATCCCGCGGCAGTGGTAGGCACAATGCCCTCGGTGTATCAATTGCTCCCGCGCAGCCGCCATCAGCCCCTCCTGGATATGAATGGGGAACCTGTCTCAGATGTGTTTGATCCAGCTTTGTGGGAAACGCATGGCTGGGGATTGGCTAATCCGTCACAGGACAACATTCTGGTCAGTCTCTTGCCCAATATTGCTGATGCGCAGGAACGACGACGCATCGCGCTGGATCATCAACGAAAATTATTGGTCAGGGCAAAACACTTGGCCGCCGCCTTAGATGTCTCAGCCCATTCACCAGACACGACTCGTTTGCTGTTAGTCGCCGGAGATTCAATGCCCACGATGTCTCAAGCCCAGATTCAGCCAGACGGGAAAATCACAATCATCGAACATGCTCCCGGTGACGGAGTTGTCTTACGGCAAAGCGCGCTAATGGATGAACGGGAAGAGAAGAAGTTAGGCAATCGATTAGATTCTCCAATCGGATGGAGCCAGGTGTTGTTTATCTTTTCGGATCATTTGGGCATGACCAAAGATCCGGCATTCGTCGACAACATTCTGTACTTCTTGTTGGAAAGCCCTCGGTCAAGATCATCAACATGAGCAACGTTTCCTACATATGGCGGCTTGATCAGGTCTTCGTTTTGTTAAGTTTATGAGGATGTCGATTAGGACAGGATCGATCGCTGCATCTTCTGGGAATCGTTTTTGTTCCCTCCACCCGTAAAGCGCCACACCGTTTTCCATCCCGCAGAAACGTACACTTCTTCCCCGTCGGTCGAGAATCTAACCAAAAGGTGCAGCCTTTGCTCGTACATTTATAAACTGGACCAAAACGGCCACGTGCAGGATCGAGCATACCCTTCCGACATTCCGGACACTTCACCCCGGTGGATGTCAGTTCACTAAAAGCACAGGCCTCATTTTTTTTTGCCACATTCTCTCCTTTTCAGGATACTGTGATGCTAAAAGTGGGACCTAATTATCAATCAGAGTCTTCACCCTCACCCCACACTTGCCCTCTCTTCAAGGCCAAGCCCTGAAAGGGCGAGGGAGTTTCGGATTGCTCTAGTTAAGAGTTAGAATACGACATATGAAATCTGACCCTAATCCATGTATGCCTCTGCTCATTCGCCATGCGTTATTGTGGACCGCCGTTCTCACCATGTTTCTAAGCTGTACATGGGAAGAGGTCAAGCAGGGTGGGTACAATGCCATGCAGGAACACCAAACCCAACGGTGTCTTGAAAACCCTTCTCGTTCACCAACTGAATGTCTAAAAAGCCAACCTTCTTATGAGACCTACCAACAGCAAAAAGAAAGCAACCCCTAAGACTTAATATCAATCAATTTTACACCTGTTCTACGTGTGCTTTGAGTTTTGATAGACCACGTTCAAACATCGTTCCAATCATAGAGTCCATGGTCATCGCTAAATAACCCCCGATAATGGGCATGTTCATATCGCCCTGCATACTCCACGTGACTTTCGTCATATTCTCAGCGATAGCCACATATCTCATCGCACTCTGGCATTGATACGCTCCTTGATCAAAAAATAAATTATACTCAATCCCTTGCTCCGGTGATGACTTAGTGAGCTTCAGCGACCCACCACCTTCGCTATCCATCCAAGATTGACTGGCTCCAACACCAGATGTGATCTCTCCATAAGTCGTGACAATTTCTGGATCCTCTTCCTTCCATGGCGCCCACGCATCCCATTTTTTCAAATCCCCAACATACTCATGAATGACCTCGGGTTTTGCCTGAATCTCAATAACACGGCTCAAGCTATATTGCGTCGGTAACATCATGCCACCGACGACAAACACAATAATTGCCGACACGAGAAGTACGCCGATTCGCCTCATCCAGGATTTCATGGTGTCTGCCCTCCTTGAAGATAAAAAGCTTCATCCCTTCTAGAAATAAACCTGACTACTCACACTCAGGATATGAAGTCTTGCTGAAGTGGATTAACCCGAGTGCGTACTATGCACGATTGGGCACCCAACCAGACATCACGCAACGCTGGGCGATAAGGGGAACAAAACTTGACGTCTCTGCGGCAATGCTCTGCATGAATGATTCAGCTAAATCTTGATCAGTGAAACACTCATACACATCCTCTAAAAACCCGCCTCGGAGTAATGGATGATAGAGGAACTCATACCCAGAACCTGTTGCAATTTCCAACGGATATTCAGCCACATCGATACGCTCACAACCACCGGTTTCCAGCCATCTCCGTGCATCCTCGGCAGAAGGCCTTTCAGCGATGTACTCCTTCAACTTTTCCCGTTCTGTCGAAAACCCTTGGGCCTGCATTTCCCGATCAACCCGTTGCCACAATGAATCAAACGTGCCAAGCGAAGGGAAGGTCAGGACAAGTTGGCCGCCAGAGCTGACACACCTCAATAATTGATGCAAGACTGTTTCGCGATCGGGTCGGAAAAACATGAACGACAAATTCCCAGTGACACGATCAAAGCAGTTGAGATCATCCGACAAATTCTTCACGTCTTCTCGACGAAAATCTAACCATGGAAAGAACGGGCCTTGAGCCGTTCTGGCCCTCATGAGTTGTGTTTCACTGATATCAGTCGCCAGCACGCGCCCTTCTGAGCCAACGCGATGAGCCAGATGAAAGGCGGGAATACCATCCCCACAATTTACATCAAGAATTGTCAAACCTGGCTGAAGATCAAGATGGGAAAGGAGGCTTTCTGCAAACGGCCGAGACCACGGGTCTTTTTTCGGCAATTCGCAAAGCCAAGCTGGAGGCGTTTTCGGATGGGATGAGGGAGAAGGAGTGGGCATCATTATTTTATCTTCCTGGGTAGTTAGATACCTCTAGCATTCTTAAAACACCTGGTCTTCAAACATTAGACGTTCTGCTGTCCCCTCCTTTGTAAGAAGGGGCGGAAGGGAGGTAGTTTCTTCACGACTTGTCATACCAGATCCCCTCCTAGCTTCCAAAGGTCACTAGGACTCTACCTCACCTAGCCTCTCCTTACAAAGAAGAGGAATTTTTAACAATTTCATTCTGGGCCTGCTGAAAAAAGCCGCCAGCCTTCGCCAAGGCTACGGCTGATAGGCTAGCGGTTTCATGCCTGCCGAAGCGACTTCGCGCAGGCAGGTCACCCTTTTTCCGTACTCACGTACAGAAGGTACGCTCCGCGCGCAAAAACGGCTGCGGCCTTGCTGAACGAACTTTTTTGAACAGGCCGGAAACCCGCGGTCACAAAAGTTGTTTTGGGCAAATTTGCCTTTGAATCTCCATATTATTCAACACTCTCATTCTGAATAATGAGCGGAGATGGGGAATTGCAGTCAGAAAAGTCTTTTGAAGCAAACCTTGAAGAAGAGAGTTCAGTGATGAATGCTTGAGGGAAGTTGGAAAAATCGAAAGCCAGAAAATTCTACGGAAGGTTAAAGATCGCTAGTTCTATGAGGGCCAACCGGTGAGCACGAGCTTCCCGATCATGCGCCCTGACTCTAACGTCGCATGTGCCGTTCGGAGGTTAGCTGCATTTATTGGCGAGAGCGTTTCGGTCAGCGTGGATTGGATTTTTTGATGATCCACCCATTCAGCAATTCGCGTCAAAAGATGATGCTGCTCAATCATATCGTCGGTCTGATACATCGAACGCGTAAACATGAATTCCCACACAAAAGTCGCACTCTTGCTTTTTAATGCGTTGAGGTCAACAGATTCTGAGGTGTCGACAATTCCGCAAATTCGACCTTCCGGCTTGATGACCTTACACATGGCTTCCCAATGCTGATCGGTCTGCGAGGCATTCAAAATATACTCAACCATAGGTCGATGTAATTGTTCGAGTTGCTCGAGAATGGATTGCGTGTGATCAATCACCTTATCTGCCCCCATTTTTTTGCACCAGGCTTGAGACTCCGGACGCGAAGCAGTGGCGATCACGTGGAGATTGGCAATTTTGGCCAGTTGAATGGCCAAGGACCCCACCCCACCAGCTCCACCAATAATGAGAATGGCTTGTCCATCTGAGTCGCGTTGAAAGGGGATTGTCATGCGATCAAACAGAGCTTCATAAGCTGTGATCGCCGTGAGGGGTAAAGCGGCAGCTTGGGCCATATTGAAGGAAACCGGTTTCTTGGCAACTACACGTTCATCCACCAGATGATATTCACTATTGGCGCCCGGACGGATTAAACTCCCTGAATAGTAGACTTCGTCTCCCACCTGAAAAAGACTCACCTGCGCGCCCACAGCCTCCACAACACCAGCAACATCCCAACCTAACACACGTTGTACGCCCACTTGCTCCGCTGCAACCTGCGAACGCCGTATCTTGGTATCCACCGGATTGACTGACACGGCTTCCACCCGCACCAAGAGATCTCGCATGTCGGGATCAGGCGTAGGAAGCTCGAAATCCTGCAAAGATGCAGGTTCTGAGATGGGGAGAGGGTGTGCAGAACCAATAGCTTTCATATCTAAATCATATTTCTGAGCAACTCATTTGCCGCTCGTCGATGGAAGGGAATACAATTCCAGACATGAGATCTCCTAAATTGCTGAGAATATCGATGCTCTTAGGGCTGTGTTTTCTTCCCTTAAGCTCTATGCTCAATCTATCTCCAACTGAAAGCTACGCCGCTGCTATACAATTTGGCGAGACATTCGTCGATGCCATGCGGGCGAGTCAAGATCATACCAATCTGGCTCAGCCCGTGGCGATGAATTCGCAACCCTTTTCTGCCATCCCCCAACGTCCTAAACTTCCTGTTGAACCTGAAGAATTTGATGATCGGGAGGTGAAGGCCTATTACGATTGGCGCAACGATATGTTTTTCAGAGAGTTTGATTTAACAGGATCAGGATCAGTCAACTTCATGACGGCTCGGCGAACGTATAAGGTCTGGCTGGATGAATATGGGACACCCGTGGTGTTAACCATGGGTGACCCCGTCTTCTATTGGATTGATCTGAATGGGAATGGAAAATTCGAACAAGGCCTCGGGGAGATGTTTAAGGATTCCTATGAAGATGGTGTCACCGGGAACGAAGAACCTTATGATAATAGCGACCTACAAGAACCCGCTGGCCCCGGCCCCATATGGAAAGCTCCTCAAAACTGAGATTGCAGCATGGGTTAACCACTCCTTGCCGTTGATCTCTGCACCCTCACCCCTGCCTTGACCTCTCTTCGAGGCCAAGCCCATCAAGGACGAGGGAGCTCAGATTTTTTTTGGCTGAATAATTATCTTAAAAAAAAAGCCGCCTCCTCTGAATGAGAAGACGACTTCCTCAAGCCCCTCGGTTTTTCTTTACTCCGAAAATGCAAAGTCAGTTGCTAGCGCCTTTCCTGCCGTGACTTGGATCTCTTGCTCTTGAAGCCCTAGGATTGGATGCCACGCCTTCAAGGTATACTGACCTGGTGGAATATTGTCGATGGAAAAATTCCCGTTCTCATCTGAAACGGCAAAATAAGGATTCTTCACAGCATAGAGCCAGTTCTGCATAAAATCATGTCGATTGCAGGTCATCCGCACCACACGACTCTCTTTCAATTTACCATGCGAAAACGTGCGGTGAATTTCCCTCTTAGGATGAAGGTCTCGATTATGTAAAGTCCGCAATACGCTTCCCTTCGCATCTAATGACACAAACGTATGGAGGACATGCTTAATTGAATCTTGATTCACAAAACCGACAGCCTCATCTGGAGTTAACACTCCCGTGAAGGGGCCAAAATTACAGTTCTCCGCATTGACCTTTAAACCCAATGTGGCTCCGCCGGTGTACTGAAACGTGCCTTTTCCAAGGCCAGTGCTCCGGCGTTCTTGTTTCGGAAACGGTTTACCCGATTCTAGACCTTCCAAGATGACCACAGCGCCCTTGAGCAAGCCATCTTGCGCTTCAACCTTAGTCAAACTCCTTCGCTGACCACACACTTCGGGATTCTTGTCGACATCAAACCACAGGGGATCCGACAGTGTTCCTGAGAAGGTCACCTTTCCACTAATCGTGGCGCCATTGTTCACATCAATCACTTCATAGGCTTGGACCATCGTGGCCCAGCCTATGAAAACCATGTTGACCAGTAAGGAATATTTGATGACTTTACTCATAAGAGTTTTCCCCTATCTTTCAGTCGACCTTCATTATATTAATTAATGACCTGCCAACCGATAAAAAAGCTATAGTCTGATTCTAATTGTGGTCCGTTGAGATTTTGATACAGCGGTAGACCAACTTCTACGCCCAAATGATTTTCCAATTCCATGACTTCCGGAAAGAGAACATTCACTCCAAGTAAGATATCAAGGCGTTCTCCGCCACGGCGACTAGACTCAGCTGTTGGGACAAGTGGAACCCCCATTGGATTGACTCGCGTAATATTCGAATCTCGTCCCTCATAATTGTCCCAGTCCTTCCATTTGAAACGCACGGAGTTACTCACCCATTTCGCCCATTGATAAGCTCCATAGGCACTCACTTCATATTCGTCACCTAAGGCATAACCTTGATTATTATCGCCCAAGCGGATCGTCCCAATGGCCTGTGCCCCCCAGCTCACGTTGTTCAATCCTCCGGCATATGTTAACCCCGGCATTAAATCCACCGTGCCCGATCCCAGCTGCATGGGATATGGAAGCCGCGTGACTCCTAATGGCGTCGCACCCGTTGCTTTAATGTCTCCAGTTGGCAAACTCACGCCTGCATTAAAATGAAAGCGATGAGATCCAATGCTGGGTGTTTCAAAAGCATACAATCTCACCAGGGAACCTAATCGAATATCTCCGAACCCACTGGTTTTGGTCCTAAATTTCACGCCAGTTCTCGTCTCATGATCCATTGATTTCAAGACATACGGAATCATAGCCGTCAATGTCACGGTCTGATTCAAGCCATACATGAAGTTAAACATGTGCATTTGAGTGGTCATATCAGTTGGCGTAACAAAGAAATCTTGCAAGACATCAGATTTTGATTGTCTCTTGGTTCCATCTCGATTTCCATCCATGAACATCCGCATATATTTGTAGGTGAACATGAATTCACCTTCATTGTGCGTATGGTCACCCATTCCCCCAATTGGGCCATGTGAATCCGCACGTTCAGCGGGGTAAAAATTGCCAATCACAAGCTCTTCCCCGTTCGCCTGCGCTCGTTCTCCCATGCTTTTTTCGAAGCCCCCCATCACGCCATCCAGAAGGGCCGCATTGGAAACTACACCGGTTCCACCAATCGCCAATGAAAGCACTACCAGACCGAGTACCATGTTTCGAATACCAACGAGCAATGTCTTCTTTCCGTCATCCATCCTACAACTTCTCCTTACAACAAAATATAAATTAAAAAATATTGCACAATGAAAATCAGACCTTCTCGGCATATCAACGCCCATTAACAGGCATTGAAGATTTCCAAATAGAAAATCACCTCAACGCAGTACATATCCTGCGCCATCGAGTTACTGTTCCGAATTATTCGAGAAAAAAGAAATGGTGTTATCTACAGAGACGGGGGAGCACGGGAAGCAGAAGGAATAGCAAACGAGGGAGTAATTGTTCTCGGCTGCCAGCTGGCCATTCCCAGGAACGATAATACCGGGGTTGTAATAATGACGAGCTCACCAGCATCAACCTGGCCAGCTGCACAGTACCAGCTACACAGCGTCGTCGCGTGGGTGCCAGACGTATGATGATGAGTATGCTGGGAGACATGTCCAACAGCTTGAGCAGAGAGTACACCACCAAGCATGAGGAGCATGGCGACTAAACAGGCGGCAAAAAATGGAGATCGCAATGTTTTCATAACGAATTAGGTGAAAAATAGGGTCCTATTCTAGTGATCCCCTCTGTATAGTTTCAAGTAGTATACCATTTGAGGCCGAATATCTTTAGAATACCAGCACATAGTCACGGAGGCCTTTCGCCTTATCTTACTCATTTTTCCTCTTTTTCTAGCCATGGCCCCGACTGATCCACCAGAAACACCTCACAAACCACCTGGGCCAGCAAAGCCGCGCATTAACACGCAAATTCACCGACGGCAAAAGGCCAAGGCAGTTCCGCCTATGGAAGATGAATGGGATGACCAATCCCAAACCCCGCCTA
>JAJDBQ010000024.1 GCA_029261255.1 Nitrospirales bacterium | reverse complement strand
TCCATTCGCGAGAATCTCCTTGGCTAAATCAAGGTAGGCTTTAGCGCCACTGGATGCTGCGTTATACGACAAAACAGGTTTCCCGTGGCTCGGGGCTTCCGCCAACGCCACATTTCGAGGAATGACGGTTTGAAACACCTTCTCTTTGAAAAACCCTCGAATCTCACTTTCAACCTGTCTCGAAAGATTAATGCGAGAATCATACATCGTCAACACAATACCTTGCAGGTTCAAGTCAGCATTAAAGGAATCCCGAATACGCTCAACATTGCCCCTCAATCGCCCTAACCCCTCCATCGCATAATATTCACATTGCACCGGAACAATAAGCGCAGAAGCAGCCACCAGAGCGTTAATCGTAAGCAATCCAAAAGCTGGCGGGCAGTCAATAATGACAAAATCATGCCCCTGAATTCCTCCAACAACCGTCTTCAGAATAGTTTCCCGATCAGCCAGATTGGAGATTTCAATTTCAGCCCCAACTAAGTCTCCTTTGGAAGGGATGATATTCAAACCGTGTATACACGTAGGTAATATTGCCGACTCAATGAGCTGCCTTTCCATAAGACATTCATAAATCGTCGCTTCCTCTGGTTCAACTGAAACTCCGCTTGTGGCATTAGCCTGCGGATCAAGATCAATGAGAAGTACTGACTGACCAAGTGTAGCCAACGCCGCACTAATATTAATAGCTGATGTAGTTTTACCCACCCCACCTTTTTGATTAGCAATAGCGATCGTTTGCGTCATTGAGAGTTTATTTATTAAAAAAAATACTTTGTTTTTAATTTAGAAGTATATGATATTTAATAATATTTTAAATTAAATACATAATTATGCCTCTAAATACGTCATCACTTTGCTAATGCAAAAAAAAATTCACATTACTTTGGGAGTAATATTTTTCATAAAATGTTCCACGTGGAACAATATAAATTTGCATTAATTATGGAACGTGTTTTAGCACAGAAAGAACCCGTGTTCCAAACCCATATGGCAATTCATAAGGCAATTCTTTTTCGATAACCATACCTTTCAGGTCTTGTGTATTTTCAATATTTGTGGATCGAAACACCACCAGCTTCCCATCTTCTTTTAAAATATCTTTGATATAAGGCAAGATCACATCAAGACTCACAGCCTTACTGATGGCCATGTCCCACTTGTCCTCTTCATCCTTGAAAGACCTGCAGGCTTCCAAGCGTTGTTGAAGGACCGAGATGCCTGTCAGCTTAAGCTTGCCAATAGCCGTATGAAGAAAAGCGGTCTTGTTTCCCCGTGGCTCCATCAAGGTGACTTGCAAAGAAGGAAAAGCAATTTTGAGAGGAATCCCTGGAAACCCACCACCAGTACCAATATCAATGAGCGAAATGGATGAATTATTAGGAAATACCAATGATCCTGCTAACGAATCGGCAAACAGCAAAACGGCCTGCTCTTGTTCAGTTTGTAAACCCGTCAGATTAACCGATCGATTCCAAGTACTCAGCTCCTTGTAATAAAGCTGAAACTTCTCAAGAACTTCCTCTTGAAAGGAAAAACCAAGTTTCTTAGCTCCTTCAGCAAAAAACTCTAGAAACTTATCTAAATTTTCTACATGTTCCACGTGGAACATCCTTCATATTCATAAATTATATTCCCAAAGTAATGGGGATTTAACTTATGGAAAAGCAAAATGTCATTTGAGCAAAAAATATGTCTAGTTTCTGTTTTTTTCATTGGTCATTAAATAATAATAGTGATTATTTTTTTATATTGGAACTAATTCAAGCTAGTAAACAAGAGTCATATAACAATAAAACTCTTTTCGAGTTCTACTAAGAATGTTTAATCCTGCTTGGTCATGCCAAAATAATTACGAATTTTCTTGTTTGGCCTTCATTTATTGCTTAATCGTAGAATTTATATTAATCAACATTGCTTTCATTCTAACCACAATCATTTATGAAATATGCCATAGGTGTATAGGTCTTCTACATATTATTGCTGTAAAATTCTGGCCTGAATCTTATTATTTCGATTTCTAAACTTTAAAATCTAAATAGACAACGAGTAAATCACTTTTTTGGGTGCGGCTTGTCAGTCTTTTGATCTATTGGAACGGTATGTAGCATATAGGTAGCCCAATAAAAATGAAATCTAAAAAATATCTAGTATTCCAGATAAAAGTAGCACTTTTGTCTAAGTCACTCTCTTCATCAAAAAAGTTCCATTCCAAGACATACTTTTTAAAATTCCCCAGCATCTTATTGTTCAAAGTCTACTTTCCATAGTTAGGTCCCTATCACCTTTTATAGAAAAGTGGATTCTACGATTATGATGGTTTGTTGAAACACCATGTACGCCTGCTCATTCCTGATTCTCAAGAAAAACCTTATTCAGAAAAATTTCTTGACTAAAGCATTCAGATTCAAAAAAAGCCTCTTTCAGGATGCCTCCTCGCGCTTTTCACCTGAGTTTTGGTACGCTTTGCTGTGGATAACTTGTTATGTTGTACTTAGGCGTTCTGTTATGCCTTTTATACTTAGGTCTTTTTACCTATTTCATGGTATTGTTTGCGAAAGGAGCTCCGTGATGAGATATTCAGTCATACTGCTGGTGCTCTTGGCCCCGCTATTGATCGGAAGCGGAGCTAACCGTTCCGATCAAGAGCTTCATGCGATTGAGTCGGCCAAGTTCATTGCACTTTTGTTCAACACAGGACGAGTTGTTGTCGGAGAGTTTCAGGAAGTGATCAATGATAAATCGAAAGGAAATAAGGGATTTACCACGGATATCTTCGCTCAACATGTCATAGAGAAATTCGAAAAAGAAACGAAATTATCTTGGGGCAACTTGGCAGAGGAATCGATTCCGCCGCAGGCTAAAAAACTTCTGCCTCTCTTATTAGAAGCCCAAAAGTCCATTATACAAGAACGGCAAACGCTCATAAACCTGAAGGGTGTTGGGTTCAAGGGATTTATTCCAGCCACATTCGGAACAACGGCGTCACTGCGATTTCGCAGCATGTCTGATGTCTATCTCAAACAAACAGCCTCTGTAGTCCGGAATTCACGAAATACCCCCAATCAATATGAACAGTCGGTCTTAAAGAAATTTTCTTCTCCCTCCTATCCACATGGTGAATCACTTGCAGAAACGATTGATGGGGGAAAGAAAATCAGACTCATGGTTCCATTGTATTACCAGGAGCATTGTTTGAGCTGTCATGGCGCACCAAAAGGAGCGCGCGACAAAACAGGTCACCCGAAAGAAGGGGGCAAGCTAGGTGAGATAGGCGGAGCGATTAGCGTGAGCCTTGATGTGCAATAACGGCTCAACCAATTCTTTGGCACCATCCAACATTACTAGCTTTCGTTCTGCAGCCTTTTTAAAACCGGTAAATGGCTTAATCTGTTCACCAGAAAAGAATAAATGGAAGAGAGAAAATGCTAATCTTTGCTATAAAGTTAGAAAATAATTTGAAGAAATATTCATAATTAGGTTCCTGACACCTGTATTACCCCATTCGGAACAGACGTTCCTCCGATTCAAGCGCATGACTACGCTGCTGCATGGTGGGAAAAGGCTGTCATTGCGTGGGTTTTCAGTTTGTCCTTGCAACACACCACGCACCCATAAACTACGCTCAGCGGCGGCGCTATCGCCATATTCCATCACTAAGACCACAGCTACCTCACTTAAAGTCTGGACTGTGATACCTCCGTTGCCGCCTCATTCAACACCTCATCGTGAATCATTAAATAATTCTTATCTCGGGGTCCGGCATCCCAGGGTAAGATCACTGGTACATATTTAGATGGACAAAACTATTGAGGCAAGCGCCCAGATAATTTTGAGGGTATGGCATCTTTAAATATGAATATATAGAGTTATAATTAGAACAAATGAGGTCAAGAAACTCTCATTTGCACAATCATCGATAAAAAAGGAGAACGCATGATGGTTACCCCCCATAATCACAGTATGCGAACGGGCTTCATCCTAGGCTGTGTGCTTTTCGGCATCCTCGCCAGTGGCGTGATCACACCTGCGTCGGCACAAGTCGTGTTACCCCTTCTCGAACCCACACCGAGCTCAACCTTAACCTCCTCTACGGCGAAATTTGTGGGTGGCCTTGGCGGCCAACCTGGTGAGCAACATTGGCTAACCGTTGGCATCCGAAATTGGGACCGTTCCATTTTCCATCAATCCCTCGGCACAGGGAATACCGCGACCGTGTCTGGGCTTATCCCGACGGGGACTCTCTTTGTCCGCTACTTTACGTACACGCCCTCCACAGGATGGCAGTCCGAACTCTACACGTATCAGATGAATGTCCAAAGTGGCGGGCCGCGCGTCTGGAATTGCGCAGCGGGAGATACCGATTGCCTGATTAACGCCATCACCATTGCGAATGGGTCAGGGAATCCGGAAATCATTCGGTTGGAACAAGGCACCTATACAATAACCAGTTTTCATACAGGGGACAGCCTCTTGCCTCCTATCATTGGCCATATCACGATTGAGGGGTTTGACTCTCGTGGTACCTTTATTCAGTCAAAGAACCTCCCCCCCCGTTTTGGGCCTTTGGCCGTGAAGACTTTTGATGTAGATGAAGTGGGGACCCTCGTGTTATCGGCACTTTCAATCAGGAAGGGCGGCACCGCAATCCTCAACCGAGGGAACGTCACGATGCGCGATGTTATGATCACCGATAATCAGTTGGTCAATGCTGATGGTCAGCCTCAATATTCGATAGCGCACGGAATCTATAACCTACAATCAGGCACCAGCACGATACAAGATTCGACGATCGCTGACTACTTTACAGGAGTATCTGCGAGTTCGTCTGGGGCAATTCGCAATGAAGGCACCATGAACATCTCGGGTACTTCTATCAAGAGAAATGACGGGGATGGAATCGGCGGAATACATAACTCTGCCACGGGCATTATGACTATCAAGACATCCACCATCACTGACAACACAGCCAGCAATAATGGTATTGGTGGCATTAGAAACGAAGGGAAGATGGAATTACATAATACGCTCGTTCAGAGCAACATCGGCGCAGAGTCGGGCGGCTTACTAAATTCAGGGGAGATGAGCATTACCAAGAGTGTTTTTACTGGAAATGAAGGCGGAACTGGCAGCACCGCTGGTGGGATACATAACTCAGGCCAAATGACCATTTCTAAATCGGTGATTGCTTTTAATAAGACTTTTGCGGGTGCTGGAATTTTTAATGTACGGGATTTATTCCTTGAGCATACTGTTATTTTCAATAATAAAGCAGAATCTGATGGAGGTGCTGGCATCAAAAATGTCCGCAATGGCCGCCTCACATTGACCGAGACGCTTGTGACCGATAATACCCCGGCCAACTGCGTGGGGTGCCCCTAGCACTTTTGAGGTCGCCCTCTCATTTTGTATATGAGAGGGCGACAAAGAATCCCAAACCTATTGTTCCACCATTCTCCAAAGTCAGGAGGGAGATGGGCCGAAGACCTTAGCTGGCTTTTTTGTGGCGTTCGAGGGCGACGAGGAGAAGGGAGATCGCGGCGGGCGTGACTCCGGAAATTCGAGAGGCTTGTCCGATAGAGGAGGGACGCACTTTCTGAAGTTTTTCAGCGACTTCGTTTGAGAATCCCTTGATCCCCTGATAATCAAAATTGTCTGGCACCCGTCGGTGTTCTAATTTTTTAAACTGTTCAATCACCTGTTTTTGCCGCTTGATATAGCCTTCATATTTCACGGCGATCTCCACGGCTTCTGTGACTTCAACATCCGTTTCCTCTTCACCATCTAGAAAGGAATGCAGGTCCGTGTAGGTGAGTTCCGGCCTGCGTAGTAGTTGCAGGAGTGACGTGCTGATCGGTGGCCCGCCAAAGGTAATTTTGGTCTGTTGTTCAAGTTCAGAAATTTTCGTATGCGTGTTGCCCAGCCGGTGGAGTTCTTTGTCTATGGTTTCCCACTTTTCTTGAAACGCCTCGTATTCCTGTTGGGAAACCAGGCCTAACCGATGACCAATTTCTTTGAGCCGAAAATCAGCATTATCCTCACGAAGAATCAATCGATATTCCGCTCTCGACGTGAACATGCGATAGGGCTCGCGTGCATCTTTGGTAATGAGATCATCGATTAAGACTCCCATGTAGGCTTGCGAACGATCCAAAACGAGCGGTGCTTCCTCTTTGGCTCGAAGAGCCGCATTGATTCCGGCCATCATTCCTTGAGCCGCAGCTTCTTCATACCCTGAGGTACCATTGATCTGTCCTGCGTGAAACAACCCATTCACGAGTTTGGTTTCTAAGGTTTCATGAAGTTGTCGGGGAGGGAAGTAATCATATTCAACGGCGTAACCAGGTCTGAGAAACACCGCCTGTTCCAATCCCGAAATGGTTTTGACAAATGCCTGCTGCACATCAATCGGCAAACTCGTGGAAATGCCATTGGGATAATACGACCGTCCACCCAGCACTTCCGGCTCCATAAAAATCTGATGGCTGTTTTTGTCGGCAAATCTCACAACTTTATCTTCAATGGACGGGCAGTACCGCGGTCCGGTGGATTCAATCATCCCACAATACATAGGAGAGCGGTCCAGATTGTTCTTAATAATGTCGTGGGCCTGTTCCGTGGTAAAGGTAATATGACAGTCAACTTGTGGGTTGGAAATTCCTTGAGTTTTAAAAGAAAATGGGCGTGGCACAGGGTCACCAGGCTGTGGGCTCATCACATCAAAATTAATAGTGTCCCGATCTAGACGAGGTGGCGTTCCTGTTTTTAACCGCCCAACCTCAAATCCAAAATCCAACATGCAATCTGACAGCTGTTCTGCTGAAAGTTCCCCGGCACGGCCTCCTGGAAGATGAGTCAGGCCGATATGCATAAGTCCTTTAAGAAATGTTCCTGAGGTCAGCACCACAGCTCTCGTTTCCATGGTATCGCCGGTACTGGTTTTTACACCCGTGACTGTCCCGTTGTGCGTCAAAATCCGATCTACCGTGCCTGCTACGATGGTCAAGTTTTCTTGATTCGCCAAGGTCTCCTGCATACTCGTGGCATACAAATCTTTGTCGCATTGTACTCGTGTGGCTCGAACGGCTGGCCCCTTGCGTGTATTGAGTATTCGGAATTGAATCCCGGCCTTATCGGTGTTCACACCCATCTCTCCACCAAGGGCATCAAGTTCCTTTACCAAATGACCCTTACCAATTCCTCCCACAGCTGGATTGCAGGGCATCGTTGCAATCTTTTCGGGATCAATGGTTAACAAGAGCACCTGACAGCCCATACGAGCTGCCGCCAAGGCTGCTTCGCAGCCCGCATGTCCTCCCCCAACAACGACGATGTCACATGATTTACTCATTTGCTCATACCCGACTTCTTATTATTCTCATTTTTGAAAACCCGAACAGGCTTAGGCCTGAGAAGCTTTTAACGTAACACAACAGAAATGGCCTAACATAGGTACTGACGGTCCGTCACAAGAGCTATTGTGAATCATTGAAGATCCCTCGGTGATTATCAAAGGAGCACACAGCGGAGCATGATCCATGGCATACGGGCCGCTCAAGCCCGTCTCGAAGGGGGAAAGCTCCCATGTCAGACAGCAAAATCTTGGGTTTGCTCCCTTAACGGGTTCTTTGCTAGTTTACCCTCTCCTCAACAATTCCTTTTAAAATTCCTATCCTTCCATAATTAGAAAAATAACTGCGTGAATATCACCGCCATCCGCGAAGTCCTCCAGCAGGGCGCGACACCCGTGCCCCTTGAAGGCGACCACTACGCCAGCAGCCATGCCATCTATGAAGCGGCCAGCGATCAGCGCAGCCGAATTCTCGCCTGGACCTGCGAGGCACTGATTCCTCAACTGCATGCTGAACAGACTTCGATTTTGAGCGTCGGTTGTGGTGCAGGTGACCTGGACAAGGGAATCCTAGCAGCTAGCACCAAGCAGTCACAGGTTGTGGCCTATGTCGGCCTGGAATCTGATGCGTGCCAGTGCGAACGCTTCCTCTTCCAGATGGGCAACAAAGAAAATGGCCGGGTGCAGATTGAAACTCGGAATGTGGGTTTTGAAGACCTGCATGATCCGCGTCGCTACGACCTGGTCATCATGGTGCACTCCCTTTACTACATGGCGAATCCGGCGTGGGCTGTAGAAAAAGCCCTCGGCCTGGTTAAGGACGGTGGTCGCCTGGTGATCCTACTCGCCGCCAATGACACCCTCAACGAGCTGTCGTCGTCTTTCTGGGAAGTCGAAGCTGATCGCGAGGCCTGGTTCAGCGAAGATCTGGATGCGTATATAAACCAGCTTGGACTGAGCTATAAACGCGAGAAAATTGAAGCCAGACTGAACGTGACTCAATGTTTCAATCCAGCCTCAGCTGCCGGCACCCAGATTGCTGATTTTATTGCCCAGGTCGCCACAAAAAAACTCACGCCGCTACTCCAGGGCATGATTGGTGAATATCTCGATGCCACTTCAGAGCATGACGGCCAACAACGTTGGCTGCCGCACAATGTTGATGCTTTCATCATCGAGCAACAGGTCATCAGTGATGATCGACTGGTCGCCAACGCCGGTCGCTAACCCCCTGAGACTCGCTGTCCCAGATCAGCCTTGGCAGGGCATTCTTAAACGTGATGCCCTTCGCCGCCGATTTTGACAAAATCACTGCAGCGAGTCAGCTGTATCTCTTCTCCACTCACATCTTGATCCGCTGCACTCTTCAGTTATTCTGGACTTCTCACTTCGTTCGACATGATTGCCAAAAGTACCGACATGGTTGTTGACCCCATAACAAACATTTCATATGACTCTTCACCCTGCCAACCATCTGACACTGAAAACTGAATTCCGAGATACGGATAATCAACTGTTCCGGTCTGAGCTGCATATGCATACACGACACGCAATAGTAAACCAGTTAGAATCATGACTATCTTCTGCATTTGATATTTCCCTTATTTCCCAATACAGACCTCTTTAAAGATTTGATCCAAAATATCTTCGTTAGTCACGGTCCCCACTATTTCACCAAGGACATGCAACGCCACTCTTAGTTCTAAGGCCACACATTCCGGCAGATTGAGTCTTGTCAATCGCTGTGAGAGCATTTGGCAAGGTCTTCACAGCTTTTTCGAGCAGAACTTATGCCTCTATCGAAACACAAACATAGCACCAGATTCTTCGAGGCGTTCCCCTCCAGGCTTGCCCACCAGATCTCTATCCTCTTCTCAACCCTGACTTACGATCTTTGAGAAAACCCCTTATTTATTGAATTTCTACAGATCCCATACCTACAACAATAGTCCTCCTTAGTTTCCATTCTTTTCCCCCCAAGATGCGTTGCCATTTTTTGGAAGATTCCTCGATCTCAGACTAGTAAAGCCTTTCCCTGAGCTAGAGACCCTGAGGGCGAGATTACTCACCGCTGCTTCCTTAGTCCGTTTCTCATTTTCACTGAATATTGGCGGTTAATATCCCATCGCACACAACCGAAAATTAGTTATTCTCTAGAAATTTTTTAGGGAAGCTACCGAGGAACCGTATATCCTCAGAGCGGTTTTACCATTGTCACAAAAGGGATTAAGGATACCTACCCAAACAACTGGACGACTTCTACTACAGCGAGCCTGAGAGGAGTTTGAGGTTGATGAACGATTTTCCCCAAATGCCGCATATATTTTCTATTCCTAAGGAGAAGGTGATCCTTCCATTTCCGTGCACTGTCAATCCTCTATGCGCTTGGTTGGAGAATCAGACCACCACTTGGTTACTCAATTCTCGGTTCACGAAGAGTAATGCGAAACTCTTGTCAATCGTCAAAGAAGCTCGCTTTCATGAGCTAGCCGCTAGGGTCCACCCAAGGGCCGATAAGAATGGACTGTTGTTGATTTCAAACCTCATTAGCTTCCTGTTTTTTTTTGACGATCTATTAGATACCTCCAGATCACGAATCGGCACTGATCCAAGTCTCGTAAGTGAGGTTGCAGATCTGACCTTCAACGCCTTTCGAGGAATGCCATACAGTATTAAGGCAATGGGAGACTTGCCACTTGATTCGGTTTATCAGGAACGACTAAGTAGCTTGTGTGCTTTGCTTTGCCATACCACGAGTCAGCTTAAGTCCTATGCTAATGGAACGGATCACTATCTCGCCGCTGCCCGAGAGTATCTAGACGCAATTGTTGAAGAAACCCACTTAAGGGGACAAGGTTGTTATTCCCCTACCGTCGATGAATACGTAGCTCTACGCTTGCGCTCTAGCGGTGTTATGCCATGCCTTGAACTCGGCGCAATTGTGCACAACTGTTATGTGCCAGATCTACTTCGTTCAACCGAAATATTTCAAGCGGCCCAAAGGGCCTGCAACCTCAATTGCTCGTACGTCAATGATCTATTGTCATATCCAAAAGAATTGAAGACAGGTGAAGGGTTCAATCTAGTTATGGTCCTACAACGCTCAGCTGCCGGGAATGTTCAAGCAGCTTTTGAAGATGCATGGCAGACCACCTTAAAAACAGTGGAAGACTATTTGAAAGTCCGGGCCGATCTAGTCGACCAGGGAGATGGCGCGGTAGGATACCTGCAGCTGATGGAAGATTGGATGGCCGGTAATCTTGACTGGAGCCTTAACGCCAGTACCCGGTATAGCTGCAGCACCACGACTCACCCAGATAGCCAAAACGGTTAGCCAATCCAGGAAATAGGCTCTTTCCAAAATGGACCTTCTCAATCTCAATGATTATTCAATTCCAGAAATGGCACTACTCTGTAGCGCAGGATTACTTTGGATCGCAATATACGTCGTGGTAATCCAAAAAGCACACAAATTTAACTTCGCGCCGGTACCGGCCCTGGGGATAGCCTCATTCCTCGCTCAGGAAATCCTTTGGGGATACCGTTTCTCTGGCGATACAGGGCTGTTGTTTTATTGGGGTGCTAAGGTTTACGCACTTCTCAGCGGCTATATTCTGTTTCGGGTCCTGAGGCAAAGCCATGAATACTTTTCCACTCCTGAGTTTAAGGCGCGAGCCCGCACCTTAACAGTATTCACGTTCGTGGCCTGGGTGGCGCTATTGTATTTCCTTATTCCAGCCATTGATGACGGCGCGGGCATGACTAGTGCGGCGATCGTGCATATCGTTTTCGCGATCAGTTTTATTCCGCTTTTGCTCAAACAATTTACAGACCACGGAGTTCATGCCTCACAAAGAATGTCCTATGCCATAGCATGGATGAAGTTCTTAGCAGGAATCTTGATCGGCGTGTTCGCCCTACTTCACCTACCCGAACAGCATTGGGTCCATGTGTTATACGGCCTAATCGCAATAGTGGATGGCTATTATATATATCTGTTTACAACTTTGCGGCGAGATCACGACGCTGTTTCACATCCGTCAATAGAGCACATACAGTACAAGAGTCTGGATCTTAGATGAGCCTCGACCGCCTCATCATTCTCGGCGGTGGAATCACCGGGCTGACGACCGCACTTCAGATGAGAAAGCAGTTCAACGAAATCGTAATTGTCGAACGTGACGAGTATCCCACAAACGGCAACGAGAGACGATTCACGCCTCAAGGGCATCACATTCACGTGCTACTAGCACGGGGGGTTAGCGAACTTTTCCGCTGTGTGTCGGAACTGCCCCACTGGTTCGACGAAGCCGGGTTGCTAGAGAGTGATCTGACGGGAGACATATGGGTAGCGCAAGCTGGTAATTGGTTGCCTCGTCGGCCTTGCGGAATACCGACCCGGCCTTGCACCCGTCCGCTGCTTGAGCAGATGTTACTTAGAGCCCTCGGTCGCTATCGGCATATTTCCTTGCTTGATTGCACGAAGGTCAAAGCAGTGATCGGCACCAACTCCGTAGAAGGCGCCGTCCTCATGTACAAGAATGGTGAGACCCAGGAACTGCGCGGTGATCTGGTTGTGGATGCGCGCGGTAGAAATTCACAAGTCGTCCAGGAAATAGAAGTCATGGGTCACGGCCTGGCACGAGAAACGGTTGTGGATGCCAAGGTAGCTTATGCTTCCTGTTTCTTTAAACCTAATACCGGAGCAAGTTTGCCGTGTAGCGTGCTCGCGGCGATTGGATCTTTTGGAAGAGATCCGCGTATTGGGACCTTAATGTCAGTCGGCAACGGACAATGGCTTGCCACCATCATTAACTACGCGGGAAGCGCACCGCCAAAAACCGTCGATGCGTTCCTGGAGCAGTCGGCTGCCCTTTGCGTTCCGGACCTTCACGAACACCTGATTCGGGCCGAGCCTTCTTCACAGGTGACCTTAAATAAGAACACTGCCAACCGACGTCGTCATTTTAATGAGCTCAAAGGCTGGCCCGAACGGTATGTCGTGGTGGGTGACGCCGCCTGTTGCTTTAACCCGCGTTTCGGGCAGGGTATAACGGTGGCGACAATTGGTGCTCGACTACTCGCAGACGAGTTAACTGCACATTTGGCCGCGCGCACAACCCTGGATGGATTCTCCCGTCGATTTCAGCTTGCACTGGATAAACAGCTTGAATCTCCATGGCAGATGGCGACCATGGAGGACAAAGGTTGGATTGCATTACAACGCGGACGGATATCGTTGACCGATAAAATGCGAATCGCTTTATCACGCCGTTTACTCGAGACCATGGCTGCCGACTACGACACGTATATTCGTGTGAACCGCGTTGCCCATATGCTTCATCCGATTGGCACGCTGTTGAGCCCTCGTACGTTAGCCAAATTCCTTTTACCACAAGCGCGAAGACTGAGTTGATTCATGAGTTGGAATTTGTAACCTGGGTAGGCACCGAAGCTGCTAAATATGCCGGTGGATCTAGAGCTGGTATTAATCTATTCCTTCACTTCCCAATACAGAACTCTTTAAAAATCTGATCCAAGATATCTTCGTTGGTGACGACACCCACAATTTCACCTAGGGCTTGCAACGCTACTCGGAGTTCCAACGCCACACATTCGGCAGATTGTGTCTCATCTATTGCCGCGAGGGCATTATGCAAGGCTTCGCCAGCTTGTTGGAGCAAAACTTTATGTCTCAACCGAGAGACTAAGACAGAATCGCCTGCTTCGTGCCGTTTTCCTACCGCTAGAGTTTTAAGGCTAAGTTTGAGCTCCTCTATGCCTTCCCCCGATACCGTAGAAGCCTGAACATATTCCGTTTCAAACTCACTCAGCGTTTCACACTGCTTAACATGAACTTGCACGTTCTCAAGCGTAACCTTGGGCGGGAGATCTTGTTTATTTAAAACCATCAGACGTGGCTTTTGGTTGTACTGCTTGATAAAGCCTAAGTCTTGTTCCGTGAGTTCTTGGCTTTGATCAAAAGCCATAATAAGAACGTCTGCTTGTTGTATCGCCGCTTCGGCTCGGCTCATCCCTTCTTGTTCTAATGCGTCCGTCGACTCTCGTAAGCCTGCCGTATCAAAAAGGCGGATCATCACTCCATCCACCATGACCGATTCTTCAAGCACATCCCGTGTCGTCCCAGGAATGTTGGACACAATAGCCCGGTCGGTGTCGAGAATGGCATTCAACAGGCTAGACTTCCCTACATTGGGTCGCCCGAGAATGACGGTTCGAATGCCTTCGCGAATGATCCGACCTTCTTGAGACGACTCCACTAATATTTCAATCGCCCTGAGCATATTCCTGAGTTTCTCTTTTAATTCGCGCTGTTCAATGAATTGAATATCTTCTTCTCCAAAATCCATTTCAGCTTCTACATGAGCCAGAAGTTTCACTAACGCGTCCCGATGACCACGAATGATTCCCGACAAACCGCCTTGCAGGTGTTCTTGCGCTAATTTCAAACTATGAAGAGAGTTGGCTTGGATGGTATCCAAAACCGCCTCAGCTTGGGTCAGGTCTAGACGCCCATTTAAAAATGCCCGCTTCGTAAATTCTCCCGGCTCGGCCATACGGGCACCGGCTTGCGTCAGGGCTTCGCAAATTGCCCGCACGACAAGTGGTCCTCCATGCCCATGGACCTCGACCACATCTTCGCCAGTGTAGGATCGTGGCCCTCGCATGATCACCACCAGGACTTCATCTAGTACGACGGAGGAATCCTCTGTGATTTTTTCTTGGGCTTGTAATTGATCCCAAAGAAATTTTCCTAAATACAATTGGTAGGGTTTAATTTCCGAGAGAGATTTCGCACAACGAAGCCGAACAATGTTCGAAGCGATAGGGAAGGCTTGCGGGCCACTGACTCGCACAATACCCACGCCCCCTTCACCAGCAGGAGTGGCGACGGCGCAGATTGTGTCGTCTAAAGCACTCATATGCTAGGGAATGTTGAAAAAGTCCGCCAGCTGCGTTCTCGCTCCTTGGTTGTGCTCACGTACTTTCGTACGCTCCGCGCACCCAAGCAGCTGCGGCCTTGCTGGACGAATCTTTTTGAACATTCCCGCCCTCATAATATTTTGATGAAACCGGACAGGATTGGATCCTATTGAGCAATATTTTCATTGTTCAAAAGGCACGACTAAGGCCCTAGATTAGGACTTTTTGGACTTGCCTGATTGCTGAGAAGAAGATTTCTTTTTCCCTGGTTTGTCAGGTTTATCGGGATCAGAAGAATCGGTCTTGGCGACTTCGGTTGGGCCTGGTTTTGGTGGAGGAAGCACATAGCGGTCTGTGACAAATTGCTGAGTAATCGTTAACACATTATTTGTAACCCAATATAATACGAGGCCAGCGGGGAATGTGACAAACAAAAATGTCAGGCCTACTGGCAGAATCAACATCATCTTGGCCATATTGGGGTCCGCCGTCGTCGGCATAATTTTTTGTTGTACGAACATGGAGGCTCCCATGAGCACAGGCAGCACGTAAAATGGGTCTTGAATAGACAGGTCATGAATCCACAACATAAATGGCGCTTGCCGCAATTCAATGGTCATATACAAAATATTAAATAAGGCAATGAATACCGGCATTTGCAGAAACATCGGCAGACATCCACCCACTGGATTGACCTTATGCTCCTTGTAGAGCTTCATTAATTCCGTGTTGAGCTTTTGTTTGTCGTCTTTATATTTTTCTTGGAGCTTGGCAACCGGACCCTGGATCGTCTTCATCCCTTGCATGGATTTGTAGCTTTTATATTGCAACGGCACGAACAATAACTTGATGCAAAGGGTCACGATAATAATGGCCCACCCAAAGTTGTGCGTATAGTCATTGATATAGAGGAGAACCGAAAACAGTGGTTTGGCGACAAACTTGACCGGCTCAAAGCTGTCGTAAATAAACCAACCGAAATCAATCGTATCTTCCAACCCGTTTTCAAAAGACTTCAGAACATCAAAGCGTTTGGGCCCAGCATATAAGCGGGTTTTATGGACTTGGCCCTCTGAACCTACAGGTAAATTCAAGGCAGCCGATACGACCATTTCATTTTCAAGTTTCGCGACAAGACCGGTTGCCTCTTCTGGCATGAAGACACTAATAAAGTATTTATCTTGGAGAGCCAGCCATGTCACGGCGCCTTCACGACGAATGGTGGGATCATCAGCATCAGGCGATTCCTTGACTAATTCTTCGCCCATCATCCAGGCCGAGCCTAAGAGCCCAATAAAACCTTGGCCCCATTCCACTAGCCCAAAATTTGTCCCTAAGACTAAATCGAGTTTTTCGGTAATTCCTCGTGTGCGAATTTCTATATCCACCACATAGGAGTCGTAATGAAACACAAGGACCTTTTCTACCCAGACGTCGGAATCCCCTGACTCGTAGGTGAACTTTACTCGTCCGGTAGGATGCCTCTCATCTAATTCCTCAAAGTCTTTTTCGACAAGATACACATTCTTCTGAATTTCAGTCGTCAGGGCTTCATGGCCTTCAGCCCTCAAGGTCAACGGCCCGGGATACTGTCCATTAGGATAGATCAATTGAACAGGAACGCTCTCTTCAGTCTGCGTGAGGAATTCTTTCAATTCCCAAGACGTAATCGCGCCTCCTTCGGTTGAAAGCCCAACTCGAACCAACGGCGTGTCCACCACAATGACTTCAGCATTGGGAACAAGAGCCTGCCCATCTGACATTGCTGAATTTTCAACTGAGTCTGTAGGAGTGTCTAAAGAGGTGTCAGTAGATAAAGACGAGGAACGATCTGTTCGGAATTCTTCAGATGATTCGGGTTGATGAATTTCCTCATCAATAATGGGTGAGTTTGAAAACGGAGAATAGCCTAATTCTTTGAGTAGGAGGTCATACCCAAAAATAATGCCGAGAGAAAGTACTAGGAAAAGAATGACGCGCTTTTCCATCTTGTTAGTCCTGGAGTCTCATAAACACTCGTAGTAATTTACTGTTGAACTGGAGATCGTAACCTTGAAGGTCAGGGAACCGGGTCCAGGCCCCCAGAATGGAAGGGATGACACTTGAGGATTCGACTCATACCTAACCACAGTCCTTTTAGTGGTCCATATTTCTCAATCGCGTGCGCCGTATAGTGAGAACACGTTGGTTCAAAACGGCAACAGACTCCAAGGTATGGAGAAATCACACACTGGTAGCCTTTAATCATTTTTTTCAAGATCCAGGTCATTCTGAACTCATGGATTGGATCATGCCAATCTTTCTCAGCATTTGAGACCAAACGTTCTCTACGTCGTGAAATTTGGCACGAAGGATTTTGACCTTGGGATAAGCGATACAGTGATGGCCGAAGGCCATATCAGAATGGGAAGCTCTAACCAGTTCTCGTGTGATCCGTTTTAAGCGATTCCTCGTGACCGCTTTGCCAACTCGGCGTCCGACGACGACTCCAACACGAGGGCATTCTTCTGTGGATACTTGGCTATAGACGATCGTAAAAAACGGGGTCCTTATGACAGAACCCGTCGCTTTTACCCCATCATACTCATGTTTCTTTTTTAGGAAAAACGAGGCACCCTCCCTTACTCAATTCTACTCGTCGGAAACCGTGAGTTTGACTCTTCCCTTTTTCCGTCGGCGAGCAAGGACTTTTCGACCATTTTTGGTACTCATCCGCTTGCGAAATCCATGGTCGCGTTTTCTCTTTAAATTCGAAGGCTTTCGTGACGTAAATGACATGATACAGTTCTCCTTTAGACCATTTTCTTATGAACTCACCATTCTATGGGTGAAGCGTATGATAGTCAAACGTATTTTCTGCTCTCCTATCGTCCATACTCGAATTCATTTGTTGGGACCGTTGAAAAAACCCGCCAGTGATGTTTTCGTCTCTTTTCAACAGTCCCGCCCCCCGATATGGCTCTTCTTTCCTGGAGCATCTATGGATGACGGACCTGAATTTATCAACAAGCCCTCGTTGACTGGATAGGGACGTAAAGATATAGTCGAAATTGATTTTCTTGCCATTTTCCCTTTAAAAAGAACAGGAATTTTCGTGTTGCGATCCGTAAAAGGGTTGAAGGATATCCTTCCTCAACAGGCTATGCAGTGGCAGCATCTTGAGGCTGTGGCTCGGACCATGGCTACCCACTATGGCTTTTCTGAAATTCGTATCCCCATTTTTGAATTCACAGAACTGTATGCCAGGAGCATTGGGGGAACCACTGATATTGTTGAAAAAGAAATGTATACATTTCTCGACCGGGACGGGAGTTCATTGACCTTACGTCCTGAAGGGACTGCTGGAGTGGTCAGAGCTGTCCTCGAACATAAGCTCTTAGATTCACCAACTTCTCGAAAATTATTTTATCTTGGACCAATGTTTCGTCATGAGCGCCCCCAAGCGGGTCGCTATAGGCAATTTCACCAATTTGGTGTTGAAGCTCTGGGGACAGACGACCCTCTCATTGATGTAGAAGTCATTACGTTGTTGTGGGAGTTTTTCTTGGCCTTAGGCCTGAAGGATTTAACCCTCCATATCAATTCCATAGGGACACCTGTCGATCGAGAAAACTATATTCTGAAACTTAAGGAATTCCTTGCACCTCTTTTCCCCAATCTCTGTGGTAACTGCCAACGGCGATATTTGACTAATCCTCTTAGGGTTTTAGACTGTAAAGTACCTATCTGTCAGGAAAGTACGGTAGGTGCCCCACATTTAATCGACGACCTCTCTGAAACTTCAACAATCCATTTTCAGGCTGTTCTTGATGGACTGAATGATCTTAAAATTCCCTATATTATCAACCATCGACTTGTCAGAGGCCTTGATTATTACTCTCGAACAACATTCGAAATTACTTCGCCCCATTTAGGAGCCCAAAGTACCATTGGAGCCGGAGGACGCTATGACGGTCTTTTCCAAGCACTTCAAGGGCCAGCAACGCCTGCCATTGGATTTGCGGTTGGGTTAGAGCGTGTCACGCTCCTTCTTTCAGAAGACAGAACAAGTAAACCAGCACCTCTCTTTTTTGTTGCAGGGTTCGGACCTCGTGGAAAACCGAGGGCCTTTCGACTTTTACACGAATTGCGACAATCTAAGATTCGGGCGGATACTGATCATAAAGGAAATACCCTTAAAGCCCTCCTTCGTTCCGCAGATAAACTTAGTGCGGAATATTCTATTATTCTTGGCGATGATGAAGCTGATTCTTCTACGGCTCTCTTAAGAAATATGCATACGAAGGCCCAGGAAATTGTCAAACTTGAAGAAATCACACAAAGAATTCACTCAATATTATAAGGGAATTCTTTATCGGAAATTGCGTGGCTTTTTTCTTGACATTTTTTTTGTCTGGTGCTAGGGTTTTTTCTTATTTTTCAATAAGAAACGAGATTCTCACCGTTTAAAAATTTCCATAATTTTCGATGTGAAATTTACTAAGAAAATATGAAAAAATTACGTATTTAAACTGAGCTACTAATTTAGAATGCCTAAACAACTGGTCGTCCTCATTCGAGAGGACCCAACGACATCACATCGAGCTGCCGAGGCCATTCGAATTGCTTTAGGACTTTCAACTGGCCCAAATCCCATCTCTATTATTCTCCTGAATAATGCTAGGCAGTTAGTTTCTGATGATGCCTATGATTTACCTGACGGGGAAATTCTTGAAAAACATTTACCGGTGATCAAGAGTCTAGAAATACCCATTATTCTCCCTCTCGGCAGCCAAGAACTTTTTCCTATTGATAAAGAATTTGCTATTCAAGAATCGTCATCCTCACAAATGGCCTCTCTTATTGAGCAGGCTGACCGTGTTCTAGCCTTTTAATATCCTGAATAGACTATGAAAAAGATTCTCTATATTTGCGCGAATTCAATTGATAATTGGGAAATTTTCGCGCCAGATGCAAGTGAAGATGCCTCTCATAATACTATTTCTCTTGTATTACTTCATAAAGAACAAAATTTTGATCATATATCAGTGTCTCAGGTGTGGAATTTGAAGGAAAGTGAAAAGCATACTGAAGTTCCTAGTCCGCAAAAAGCTCTTTCCTATCAGAGTTTTTTAGAAGAGATATTTTCCCATGATTTGGCAGTGGTTATTTAATCCTTTTATCCTTACTTCTTTTCTTTGCAATAATTAAAGAATTAGTAGTCGTAGTCGTAGTAGGTCCTGAGAATTCTGTGTATGAAATTTTTTCAGACGTGATTGATTGTTGCCATCTAAGGTAATGTGGTTATTCATGATTGGTGAAAAAAGAGTAAAAGTTGTGTGTAAATTTTTGTATAGACATTGGGAAAGCTGTGTATAAAGGACGCATATCTTTTAGGTGATACAAGTAATACTCTATTTGAAGTTTTATATTATTAACAATTGTGAATAAGTCTGTGAATAGTGTGAATTTTCCTAATACAAACATAAATAAATCGTGGGTTGATGTTTTAGAATTTATTAGTCCGAAGGTCGGTGATGAAGCCATTGATACGTGGTTTCAACCTCTTGAACTAGAGGAAATTACTGAGGAGCAAGCAACAATCCGTGTTCCTAATAGGTTTTTTGGAGAATGGCTTGGACGGGTTTATAAAGATTTGTTAATCGAAGCGTTTCACCATACTGAAGGCATTAAACCCACTGATATCATTTTTGTCTTGAAGGAAGAAAAGAATAAAGAGTCTGTGAGGGCTGTCGCGCCCGTGAAAAAAGAAGATTATCGACCACCACTGCCTTCTAAAGCTAGACGACAGGCACTTCCTAATCCAAAATATACCTTCGAAACGTTTGTGGTTGGTGCTAGTAATCAATTTGCCCATGCGGCATGTTTAGCCGTGGCCGAGTCGCCAGCTAAATCCTATAACCCCTTATTTATCTATGGGGGTGTTGGGTTGGGTAAAACTCATCTGTTAAATGCCATTGGAAATTATATTGCTGATCGAACGGATCAACGTCTTGCGTATGTCACAACAGAACAATTTACGAATGAAGTGATCAACTCCATTCGCTATGACAAAATGATGGAGTTACGACGTCGATACCGGAATGTGGATATGTTGTTGATTGATGACATTCAATTTCTTGCAGGAAAAGAACGGACACAAGAAGAGTTTTTTCATACCTTCAATTCCCTCTATGAGGCCGGCAAACAAATTGTCCTCTCTAGTGATCGTTTTCCTAAGGAAATGCCTTCGATGGAAGAACGGTTGCGCTCTCGTTTTGAATGGGGCTTGATTGCGGATCTCCAACAGCCAGATGTAGAAACTCGTATTGCTATCCTGCGCAAGAAGTCGGAAGAAGAAGGAATCGACATTAATGAGGATGTGATTCAATTGTTAGCTGTCAATTTAAAAAGTAATATTCGTGAGATAGAAGGAGCACTCATCCGACTCGGAGCCTATGCGTCCCTAACGGGTCAACTGATTAATGTGGATATGGCCAAGAATATCTTGCGTGATCTTATAGGTGGCAAACGAAAAGTCATTACTGCGGAAGACATTCAAGAGGCAGTCGCCAGCCGGTTTCAGGTCAAAATTTCTGATTTGAAATCAAAGCGGCGAACAAAAACATTAGTCTACCCGCGGCAAATAGCCATGTTTCTCTGTCGTGATATGACGGATGCTTCTTTTCCAGAAATTGGAAGAGACTTTGGCGGAAAAGATCACACCACGATTATTCATGCTTGCAAGCAGATGAAAAAAGCCCAGGAAACGGATGGGACGCTTCGGAGCACCCTCGAGAGCCTCAAAGAGGAAATTGGTAAAGCGTAACTCGGCAATTTTGTAGGATTATTCATGAAGATACGTATGGCCAGGGAAGATTTATTGACCGCACTTCAGCGAGTGCAGGGTGTGGTGGAAAAGCGCAATACAATGCCTATCCTGGCTAATATTCTTTTAGAAGCCAAGCCAGAAGGCTTAGATATTGTGGCCACAGATTTAGAAATTGGCATGCGTGGTCTCTATAAAGCGACAGTTGAAGAGCCCGGGTCTGTGACGTTTTCGGCACGAACGCTTTTTGATATTTTGAAAGAAGTCCGACATGCCGAAATCGAAATTGTGGTGGCTGAGAATAATTGGGTCACGGTTAAAGCCGGTAAGAGTCAATTTCGGGTCGTAGGATTGGCTAGCAAAGATTATCCCGCACTTCCCGTTATTGAACGAGATGGATTGTTATCGATTCCAGCTCAGGGTCTACTGCAGTTACTCAAAAAAACCGTGTTTGCTGTTGGTGAGAAAGACACGCGCTATGTCTTGAATGGTCTGCTCATTTCCTTGATCCCTTCGGGGAAGAATGTCACGATAAGGCTCGTAGGAACGGATGGGCATCGATTAGGCTGGGCTGAACAAGAAGTTACGCCAGATCCATCTGCGATTCCATCTTCCGAACTTAAAGTCATCATACCGAAAAAAGCTGCCATAGAAATACGGAGACTGTTAGAAGAGGATGATAAGGAACCGCTTCTCGGGTTTACTAAAAATTTGCTCATTCTCCGGAAAAGTGGACTAGTCCTGACTTCACGCATCATGGAAGGGACCTACCCTAATTATCAACAAGTCGTCCCAAAAGAATCTTCCAAGAAAGTCATCGTCAATAAATCAGAATTAGAGGGCGCGTTACGAAGAGTCGCCATTTTATCAAAAGATAAAGCCCATGCTGTCAAACTGTCCTTTAATCCCGAGCATGTGCATCTGTCATCGAAGAGTCCAGATTTGGGAGAAGCCGAGGAAGAAATTAGTGCACAATATGCAGGGGAAATTTTTTCTGCCGGATTCAATGCCCGGTACTTCCTGGATGTGTTGTCGGTGATTGAGACCGAGTCTATGTCTCTCCAAATGGAAACAGCCTTAAGCCCGTGCTTGATCCAGGAACAGGGAAATCCGACATTTAAAGCCGTTGTCATGCCCGTGAAGGTATAGCGGATTTGAGCATACAGACCTTCATTTTTCTTCACATTCGCACAACGTAAGCTATGGAATCTTCAGAATCACCAGGCCAAGAATCTGCCAACTCATCTGTTTCTGCGCAGTCCGACACGGATTATGATGCGGACCAAATCCGTGTGTTGGAAGGGCTAGAAGCTGTTCAAAAACGTCCAGCCATGTACATTGGTAGCACCGGAATTGATGGGTTACATCATATGGTCTACGAAGTGGTGGACAATAGTGTTGATGAACACATGGCTGGGTTCGGAACGGAAATTCTGATCGTGTTGCAGGTTGATGGAAGTGTCATGGTCTCGGACAATGGACGTGGTATTCCTACTGGTATGCACTCTACCCAAAAAAAATCAGCGGCAGAAGTGGCCCTTACAGTCTTACATGCCGGTGGGAAGTTCGAAGAAGGGGCTTACAAGGTCTCCGGCGGTTTGCATGGTGTAGGCATATCAGTTGTTAACGGTCTTTCTGAATGGTTGGAGTTAGAAATTTGGCAGAATGGAGAAATTTTTGAGCAAGTATATGACCGCGGAAAACCACGCAGTCCTTTAGCGATAACGGGTAAAACAA
Source organism: Nitrospirales bacterium (assembly GCA_029261255.1). Lineage (GTDB taxonomy): Bacteria > Nitrospirota > Nitrospiria > Nitrospirales > UBA8639 > Nitrospira_E. The sequence goes on along the minus strand of JAJDBQ010000024.1, from coordinate 2,604 downwards.
AAAAACGTGGCACGAAAGTGGTGTTCAAGACCGACTCGCAGATATTCGAAGCTGTTGAATTCAGTTTTGATGTCTTGGCCCAACGACTTCGAGAATTGGCCTTTCTCAATAAAGGCCTAGAAATTACGCTTAAGGATGAACGTAAGGACAAGGAAAAGGAGCAAGTCTTTTGTTACGTGGGTGGGATCGTCTCATTTGTGGAACATCTTAATGAGGCGAAAACTCCTCTCCATTCCCCTATTGTTGTTGAAGTAGAAAAACCTGACCTCATCTTGGAAGTGGCGCTGCAATACAACCAAGGGTATGCCGAACACTTGTTTTCGTTTGCTAATAATATCAATACCCGAGAAGGGGGAACCCATCTCATTGGTTTTAAATCGGCATTAACCCGAACCATTAACAGTTATGCCACCTCAACAGGTTTATTTAAAAAAGAGACTGAATCTCTCAGTGGGGAAGATGTCAGGGAAGGCTTGACCGCCGTCATCAGTGTCAAAATCCGCAATCCGCAGTTTGAAGGACAAACAAAAGCGAAGCTCGGTAATAGCGAGGTGAAGGGCATTGTCGAATCTGCGGTGAACGAGGCCCTGGGAAATTATCTAGAAGAAAACCCTTCTGTCGCGAAAAAAATTGTTGGAAAATCCGTGGACGCCGCTCGTGCTCGCGAAGCCGCAAGAAAAGCCAAAGAGTTAATCCGTCGCAAAGGTGCCTTGGAGGGTGGGTCTCTCCCAGGGAAATTAGCCGACTGCTCGGAGAAAGATCCCGCGAAGAGTGAGTTATATATTGTTGAGGGCGATTCCGCGGGCGGATCAGCTAAACAAGGGCGGGATCGTCGCTCTCAAGCTATTCTGCCCCTCAAGGGAAAAATCCTCAATGTCGAGAAAGCCAGATTCGATAAAATGCTGTCCAGCGAAGAAATTCGCACGCTCATTATGGCGATTGGTACAGGGATTGGGCGACCGCGTGAGGACGTGGAAAAGGGCAAAGAAGATAAAGATGTGTTTAATATTGATCGGGCACGATACCACAAAATTATTCTCATGACGGATGCTGATGTGGATGGAAGCCATATTCGCACACTCTTGCTCACCTTCTTTTTCCGACAAATGCCAGAACTTCTCGAACGAGGCTATATCTATATTGCCCAACCACCCCTGTTTAAAGTGAAAAAAGGCAAAGGGGAGAAGTACCTGAAAGATGAAGGAGCGATGAACGACTATCTTTCAAATCTTGCCGTGGAAGATGCGGAACTTTTTTTGCCAGACGTTAGCGAGTTTGTCACACGGGAGGCCTTACTCCCTATTTTGCAAAAACTTGTGAGCTTCGAAGGTCTCCTCACTCGTTTAGCTCGAAAAAATATGGACCCTTCTCTTCTGAGAGTCTTTGTTGATTTTCCCCAGTTGACCAAAGAGCTGTTAAAAGATCGAAGCGAATTGGAGGCCCTCGTTCAAGAAGCGACGCGTGCACTTGGCCTCGTCTTTTCTGAGGGAACGGTCAGCCTTGAGATTCAAGACGATGAAGAACATGATACCCATAAGATTTCTTGTCGTCTGTCCGGCAGTGGAAACCACAAAACGTATGTCGTGAATCATGATCTGGTCGGGTCGGCTGATTTCCGAGAATTACAGAAACTGGCGCCTTCGGTCTTAGGCTTGGGGCGACCCCCCTATCGCTTGAAACGGAAAGGTGTCGAAGCCACCTATTCAACCAGTGCAGACTTGGTCAAAGAGATTTTGGAGTCCGGGAAAAAGGGTCTGTCTATTCAACGGTATAAAGGTTTAGGAGAAATGAACCCTGGGCAATTGTGGGATACCACGATGGATCCTGAAACTCGCAGTCTTCTCCAAGTGACGTTGGAAGACGTGACGGGCGTTGATGAGATCTTTACCATCTTAATGGGAGATGAAGTCGAGCCCCGTCGAAATTTCATTCAGAAGCATGCGCTCGAAGTACGCAACCTAGATGTGTAAGAGGAATGTTGAAAAAAGCCGCCAGCGGCGTTCTCGCCATATTGCCGTGCTCACGTACTATGAGTACGCTCCGCGCGTCAACATGACTGCGGCCTTGCTGGACGAACTTTTTTGATCATTCCTACCAAAACGGAATTATTTCAATCTTGAATTCTTACTTCTTACTTTTCACTTCTAACTTTACTCGTACTCATGCCACCTGAAGACCGTCTAACAAAAATCGCCCTAGAAGATGAAATGCGTTTGTCCTATTTGGACTATGCGATGAGCGTCATTGTGGGCCGTGCCTTGCCCGACGTACGTGATGGCCTCAAGCCTGTGCATCGCCGCATTCTCTATGGCATGAATGAAATGGGATTGGCGGCTGCCCGCCCCTATCGGAAGTCAGCCAAAATTGTCGGCGAAATCATGGGCAACTATCACCCCCATGGTGATTCGGCGATTTACGATACCATGGTCCGCATGGCTCAGGATTTCAACATGCGCTATCGACTGGTGGATGGCCAGGGCAATTATGGCTCAGTCGATGGTGATCCTGCGGCCGCGATGCGGTACACCGAAGCCCGCTTGACTAAGCTGGCAGAAGAAATGCTCGTGGATATTGATCGGGAGACCGTCAATTTCACCCCGACCT
>JAJDBQ010000230.1 GCA_029261255.1 Nitrospirales bacterium | reverse complement strand
GAAAAAGACGTTTGCCCATACATCTAGTTAAAAAGGAGAACACTCATGGCCAAAGCACGAGCACGCCACATTTTGGTGTCAACAGAAGCAGCCTGCACCGACTTGAAAACACAAATTGAAGGCGGTGGGGATTTTGTCGCGCTCGCCAAGGAACATTCAACCTGTCCATCAGGAAAATCAGGTGGAGACCTCGGAGAGTTTGGCCCCGGTCAAATGGTGAAGGAATTTGACGCCGTGGTGTTTAGTGGTGACCTGAATACCGTCCATGGCCCAGTCAAAACCCAATTTGGCTATCATCTTCTCGAAATTACCAGCCGCACCGACTAAGCGCTTCATACGAAGAGGGCAAGGGCAAAGCCATTTTTTGGGTGAGGTCCTTGTCCCTCTCTCCTTTCCTATCCTCAACGACGGTTTATACGATAATCGAGCACTCACCCACAAAATCCCTATGAGTTTGGCAGCAGGATTCACGGTGAGGTAGACTCCAGAACCTCCTATGAAGATTTGATCCACACCTCTAAATTCTGATTATGCCAAGCGAACGTCGAACGCCTAAATCTACGCAATTCAAGCAACTCCTTCTCTCTTCAGAGCTGGAATTCATCTGTGAAGCCCACAATGGTCTCAGCGCAAAGATTGTGGAAGAGGCTGGGTTTCACGGAATCTGGGCAAGCGGCTTATCCATTTCTGCACAATTTGGTGTACGCGACAACAACGAAGCCAGCTGGACACAGGTTCTAGATAATTTAGAATTTATGTCTGATGCGTCCCGCGTTCCCATTTTGCTTGACGGTGACACCGGCTATGGCAATTTCAATAACATGCAGCGTCTGATCCGAAAGCTGGAACAACGCCACATCTCTGCGGTTTGCATTGAAGACAAGCTCTTCCCCAAAACAAATAGCTTCCTGAAAGGAGAGGCGCAACCTCTCGCTGACATTGACGAATTTTGCGGTAAAATTAAAGCCGGGAAAGATGCGCAATCAGATGCCGATTTCTGCATCATTGCACGGGTAGAAGCCTTTATTTGTGGATGGGGATTGGCGGAAGCACTACGCCGTGCGGAAGCCTATCACCAGGCCGGAGCAGATGGGATTTTGATTCATAGTGCATTGGCTGTGCCTGATGAAATCTTGGCTTTCAAGCGGGAATGGGGCAATCGCTGCCCTGTCGTGATCGTGCCGACAAAGTATTACGCCACTCCCACTGATGTGTTTCGACAACATGGCATCTCTCTCGTTATTTGGGCGAATCATATGCTCCGATCAGCGATTGCTACGATGCAAACCACGGCGCGGACCCTGAAAGAACAAGAAAATCTTTTGTCGATTGAAGACAAGATTGTCCCAGTTGCCGAAGTCTTTCGTCTGCAAGGTGCCGCTGAATTATTAGAAGCTGAAAAACGTTATCTACCGAAACCCAATGACCAGGCATCAGCGATTGTACTGGCGGCTTCCCGTGGAGATGAGTTAGGTAAGCTAACAGAAGACAAACCAAAAACCATGGTGTCTATTCGCGGCGTACCGATTTTATCGCACATCGTCGATGCCTATAACACGGTGGGCATAAAAAATATTACCGTCGTCCGAGGATATAAAAAGGAGGCCGTTAATCTGCCCCATTTGGCATACGTCGATAACGACGACTTTGCCACAACAGGAGAGTTGCACTCGCTGCTCAAAGCGCTCCAATCTCAAGGTCCGCATGAGCAGGACGTGATCATTTCCTATGGGGATGTGTTGTTCAACTCCTACATCCCACAAGCTCTGCTCCAGGAAAAAGAGGACTTTGTTATTTTTGTGGATAGTGATTGGCAGGGAAAAACCAGTTATACCCGACTGGGTGGATTTGCAGAATGCAGTGCGCCAAACTCTCGTAAGGCATTCCATACACAGATTCATCTTCAGCAACTTGGTACAGCCATTGCTCCCGATAAAATTCACGGCGTATGGATGGGCTTCTTGAAAGTTTCCGCGACAGGAGCCAGACAATTAGAAGAACAGCTGGCTACAATTCTTGCAGTTCCAGAAAATCAAAAAGCCGGAATGGCCAAGCTGTTTCAAGAATTACTCAAGAACCGGCAGTCAATTCGCGTACTCTATACGGTCGGGCATTGGCTCGACATCAACAACTTTGATGATGTCGTCCAGGCTGGGAGCTTCTGACCTTCGCAACTGTCTCCCTCACATTTCCCTACACCCAATTTAGCAAGGATCATTCTTATGAATATGGCAGATCTGACCCAGGAACACTTCACCAAACTCGTGACAGCTCTTGTCGATGATCGCCTTTGTGAACTCTTAGGCGATCCAGATTTGGGATTACCATTGGACGAAACCGTTCGTGCACGACTCAAAGAATCCTTAGCCTCATCGGAACGCCTGACCGGAGATGAGGTCGCGGAACAACTCGGACTCCGCTGGTAAACGACGATGCCTTGGTATCAAGTCACTTACCTGCCTGCCGTACTCGAAGATTTACGTGCAGCCGAACCAACCACTGCCCAACGCTTGTTGGATAAAACCAAATGGCTGGCGTCGAATGCAGTCAACCTGCGTCACGAACCACTGCACCCCGAACTACCAGGAATGATCCAATATGCTGTCGCCAACTGGCGTATTCTGTATTCCATTGATCGAGAAGAGCATATTGTCGCCATTCATCGGATAGGGACTCGTCGAGAATTGTATCGACGTGATTCCACTCAACAAAACTGATGCACTGGCCAGAACAGATCTCGCAAGAACTCGCAAAGGCCAGCAAAGGGCTCGAAGAAGGCAACGATGGTCTGGCTCGCGTATGCGCTCGACGAGCAGTGGCGCTCGCCGGCCAACATCGCTTTGAGCAACAAAATCTTCCGGCTTGGCAAGGAGATGCCATGCACCAACTACGTCAGATTCAAGGAGAAACATTGTTCCCCTTGTCTGTGAGAGAAGCGGCGCAACGACTCCTGACAAAAGTCACTGAGCAGGCAACATCACCGATGACGACAGATCCCATCACCGATGCGCGAATTATTCTTGAGCATTTGAATCCCGAAGCTTAAACCGTCTTATTCGGAAACCTATCCAGGTTTTTCCATCGCCTTCCTATAGCATGTTTCGGGGTCGGCCTAATGAAAATTGCTAACATTCCAATAAAACTCAATAAATTCAGTCGCTTGATTGGCAAAAATGCACTTCCGCTCACATTCCTCATTTTCATTTTAGTTATTCCTCAACCATCGCCACTCCTAGCTACCACCTCCCCACAATTCATCTTCGAGGCTCCAGAATCGTTAGAACCCTTAGCTGCTCACTTGCAGGAGACCAACCCAGCCTCACTTCAGCGCATCATGGATTTAGTGGGTCTCGAGCATCCAGGGCCAACAATCCGAGTCATCCTGGCGCCAAACGATTCTCCGCCAGCAAAGGACGCACCAGTCTGGATGTCAGGCTACGCACTGAGCCAGGCTTCAACGATTGTGCTCCTGACCGACCGCGTGTTGACCTATCCGAATGATTCCCTCAATGATGTCTTCCTTCATGAAATCGGACATATTCTGGTCCACCGAGCTGCTGGCGGACACTCCCTGCCTCGCTGGTTTGATGAAGGACTGGCCATGATGACGGTCCGATCTTGGGACTTCGAAGATCGCGCTCGATTAGTCTGGGCAATGGTCTCGGGGAAGGAAATCTCACTGGACGAGCTCAATGTCCTCTTTGTGCAAGATGACACGTCTGTCCGACGCGCCTACGTCTTGGCCCATGCGTTTACCCTAGATCTGCTAGAGCACACCCAGCGAGATGTACCCAAGAAAATACTGGCAAAGGTGAAAGAAGGGCTCTCCTTTCCTGAAGCCTTCGCACGCGTGACCTTCATGACGCTGTCACAAGCCGAAGAAAACTTTTGGAATCGCCAGACACTCTGGGATCGCTGGATTCCCGTAGCGACGAGTTCTGGGATGGTCTGGCTCACTATTACAGCCCTGGCTTTTTGGGTGTGGAGGAAACAGCGTCAGCGAAACACAGCCATCAAACAACAATGGAGAGAAGATGATTGGGATGTATGAGAGATTGCCTTAGCCCCATCACCTGCGCCATCATGACCGATCAGGATTCGATTGAAAAATAAAAATGTCACATTCATCAACAACTGACCATCTGAGACATCGGGACGGTTCAAAAAAGCTTGTCCAGCAAGGCCGCAGCCGTTTTTGCGCGCAGAGCGTACTTTCATTACGTGAGCACGGAAAAATGGTGAGAACGCAGCTGGCAGCTTTTTTCAACAGTCCCTGAAAGGAAAGACATCATGTCGTCGAGACTCAAAGACAAAGTTGCCGTCATTACAGGTGGAAATAGTGGAATCGGTTTAGCCAGCGCTAAATTGTTCCAGGCTGAGGGAGCTAGGGTTATTATCACAGGAAGACGAAAAGAAGCGGTAGACGCAGCCGTCAAAGAAATCGGAGGAGCCTCCAAGGGAATCGTGTCCGACACGGGAAATCTCAATGATATTACGAGTCTGTATGAACAGATTCAACAGTCAGGGTTTAAGATCGATGTCTTATTTCTCAACGCTGGCATTGCAATCTTTGGCCCCTTTGACACCATGGACGAAGCCGCCTTTGATGCCATGGTGAATGTGAACTTCAAGGGACTGTTCTTCAATATTCAAAAAGCGGTGCCCGTCCTCAATGACGGAGCCTCAATTATCATTAACTCCTCCATCGCGGACCAGAAGGGATTTCCCAACACCAACATCTATGCGGCCACGAAAGCCGCGGTACGAAGTCTCGCTCGAACCCTCTCAACAGAACTGCTCGAAAGAAAAATTCGTGTAAACTCGTTGGCTCCTGGTCCCATTGATACACCCATCTTCGACAAAGTTGGCATTCCTGCTGAAGCCGTCCCAGAAATGAAAGAAAGTTTTGCGGGCCAAAATCCTATGAAACGCATGGGAACCCCAGATGAAATTGCGAAAGCCGCGCTGTTTCTCGCGTCAAGTGATTCATCCTATATCACGGGCATTGACCTCACCGTCGACGGCGGCATGACCCAACTTTAAAGTATCAACAGTTTCCTCAAAATTTTCAGAAAACCCTCGCCCTTGAGGGTTTGGCCTTGAAGAGAGGACAAAGGCAGGGTGAGGGTGAAGACTCATCGAATAGTTACATACCCGGAGAGAGGACGACATTCCATGGACACCAAAAAGTTTAATTGCCCACAATTTTTTGGAATGATGATTCTCCTCGGATTCATCTTCTCCCCTATTTTTGCGGCCGCTCTCGAGCCAGCATCTCACCCACTAGATACATTTCTCACAAACATTCTCAATTTCAGTGAACCAACCGGCATCCGAGGTACAGTCCGATACCTCGATAAAGCAGAAAAAAATATTTGGTTGGATTGGAAACAACGATCAGATGATCGTCCAAGTTTCAACGAGGGATGGAAATTAGTACCAGAAGGGACAACCCTTTTAGTCTATCCGGAGGACTCGGCGCAATATCAGGAGTTAGAACCGCTCGTGAAGGGAACACCCATAGAGATGATTATTCAGATTGACCCAGAAGGTCATCGCCGCATTCTTTCGTATCAAGACCTATCGCATGGTCGAAAAGTACCAATCTAATCTTCTCGTTCATTCAGAGAGATAAAGACTGCCATGTTTCAGTAAGTCTAAGACCAACGAATCATGTTCTTCTGACTCACCGCAGAAATCAGAGAAGGTTCGTTCGGCACATAAGGTTTTGACGAGACCAACCACTGATTCACTACACGTATATTGACGGCCATCCACAAATAGCCACAGGTTCTTACCACTGGCTTGAAACGCAAAACGGGAGCCTTCATTCTTGATCAATCTCCCTCCTGCTACAAGATGTTGGCGAACATCGTCCAGACGGTGTTCCTCTAATGTCGTCGCTTCATCTTGGTATTTGGGAGAGGTCATATACCGACCAAACCATTGAGCCAGGCTATCTTGATCTTGAACATACTGCGTTAAAATATTCTGAACGTTCTGGACTGCCTCAGAAGTAATCTGCCCTGGATTGTCTTGAGGCACAAGATGAGGATCCGCATAGCGAATGTCTTCGCTGAGTTGCTCTCCAATGTATTCAGGGTAATCGAGCAAAAGATCGCGGTGAGCCGGCGCACGAAATCCTACCGAGCAGGTCATGCAATCATCACCCACAGCAACCCCATGATGTCCAACACGCGGAGGGACATAGAGCATGTCGCCCGGTTCAAGTATCCAATTCTGTTCAGGTTCCCATTCAGTCAAAATTTTTACTGGTGCGTCAGGACGACGTGGCGATGATTCATCATACAATCCACCAACTTCCCATTGCCGACGCCCACTCACCTGCACCAAAAACACATCATAGTTATCATAATGCGGGCCAACGCCACCTTTATCGCCAGAATAACTGATCATCAAATCATCAATCCGCCAACTGGGAATAAAATAAAATTGCGAAAGAAAATCCGCCGCGTTAGGCACCCAATGATCAACGGCTTGCACCAACAAGGTCCAATGCGTCTTGGGCAAATCGGAAAATTTCGCTTCGGCAAAAGGCCCATCGGTGAGATCCCATTGATCGTTCTCAGCATCGTGAATAATCAGTCTCGATTCAACCTCTTCTTCACAGGCTAAGCCTGCTAATTCATCAGCCCCAATCGGCGGCTTCACTCCTGGCAAGGCCTGTCTAATCAACACCGGCTTCTTCTGCCAATACTCCGCCAAAAACATTTCAAGTGAGATGTCGCCTAAGGGTAATTTTTTCATCAGTGATTATTCTCTTTGAGCTGAATTCCTCCCCTTTCTAAGGAGAGGACTACGATGGGGTAGAGTCGTGCGAATAGCGTTTATGGCAGGCTGAAATCACATGTACCAACACTGTGCCTCTACCTCCCCTTGCCCTTCCTTACAAAGGAGGGGGACTGCTGATCCTTGATTTCAGCTGTCTTCCCCGCACGAAATTTTCTTGCACCAAGAATATCCAGGATTCCTACATATGGCAAAAAGCCTGAATGTTCAACAAGATTCTTTCACCATCTCAACATGGAGAATCCCATCTTCCGAATACACGTCCGATACTCGAATGAACCCATACTGTGAATAGAATCTCTGCAGGTATTCTTGCGCTGAAATTCGAACAGAATTCTTCGGCCATAAGCCAGAAATCTCTTGAAGCGATTTTTCCATCAATTGATGACCAATACCCTGCTTTCGCGAATCAGCCCTGACCACGAACCGCCCAAAACTTATCTCAGGATATCGCAGTCCAGGTGGCAAAAGCCGCGCATAGGCTATCAATTGACCAGATTCATCATAACCAGAAAGATGCCTGACCTCAGGCTGTCGATCATACTCATCTAATTCCCGGTACGCACATTCTTGCTCCACCACAAACACATCCACTCTCAGTTGCAACACATCAAGCAATTCAGCAAGTGAAATTTGATGAAAGGCTGTTGTCTTCCAATCAAGGGGATTCATTGTGAAAAAATCGAACGGTCATCTATCTCGGAGCATGTGGACGAAGAGGCCGTCGCGGAGCTTGGGTTCAAACCACGTGCTTTTAGGCGGCATGACGCGATCGGCATCGGCGACAGCCATGAGCTCCTCGACCGTTGTCGGATATAACCAGAACGCCACGGCCCAATCCCCACTATCCACCAGCGACACAAGTTGCTGCGTCCCACGGATACCTCCGATAAAGTCTATCCGCAAATCTGTCCGTTGATCTTTGATTCCTAACAGCGGATCCAGCACACGCTCAGTTAATTCCGACACAGCAAGGGCACGAACCGGATCCTGCTGACTGTTCAAGGACGGATTTTGTTTCGGTGTGGCTCGATGCCATTGTCCTTCTAAGTACATATCAAAACCGGCGGCTGGAGCCTCACCCGGCTGTAAGGTTTCCTGCAATTCAAAATGTACAGCTAATTTCTCGAGCAATCCCTTTGGAGTCAGACCATTCAAATCACGGACGACTCGATTGTAGGGAAGAATCTGCAGTTGATCATGCGGAAAAATCACCGACAAAAAGCCTTCTTCATGAGTGCCCGCAGGGAGTACTCCCGTATAGCCGCGAGAGGCCCGTACTCGGCTTGCCGCAGCTGACCGATGATGCCCGTCAGCTATATATAATGATGGAAGATCCTGAAATTCTTTGATCACGTGTTGAATGGCAGCATTATCCCGCACGCTCCAGACGGTATGCTCAACCGTATCATTCGCCACAAAATGTACATCCGGCTTGCCACTCGTCACGTCCTTGAGCCATTGATCAATATTGGCCGTCTGACGGAAAAACAGAAGCACCGGCCCTGACTGCGATTCATGCGTTTCGACAATCTTCACACGGTCAGCTTCTTTGACCGGCCGCGTATATTCATGTTTTTTGATGATACCTTGATCGTATTCGTCCACCGAAGCCAACGCCACAATCCCGGTCTGCTCATGCTGTCCCCACTTTTGTCGATACACCCCAAAAAGAGGCTGAGCTTCCTGCACCAAGACTCCATTGCCAATAAGCTGTTGGAGATTATCGGCTCCTTTTTGATAAACCTCAGGAGAATAGGGGTCTACCCCATCCTCAAGCTCGAGTTCTGCTCGCCCTATACGAAGAAAGCAATGGGGATTTCCTTCAGCCAAGTCACGCGCCTCCTTTAACGAAACCACGTCATAGGGTGGAGCAGCTACTTGAGCCGCCAACTCAGATTTCGGTCTCACTGCGCGAAACGGTGCAATCGTTGCCATTCACATCTCCTCCTTTTTACGTAACCACATCAACTCAACAAACAATACAGAACGCCCTAATTTTTTAGCACAACCATCTGTACTCTGGATAGAAAGAAATCATCTAGAATAGGGACGATTGACCGCACTTCGATCATTCTAGGAATGGGAATAATCAAAAAGACACCTATGTTCAGGTCATATTTGTGTCCCTGTGAGAAATATGCAACACAACCAAACTCAGCCAAAAGGATCCCTTGATCATAGGCCTATCACAACATCAGCGCTTCAGGTATTTGACGATGGCTTAGGCGTCTCTCCTCCTATTGACAAGGTTGCTAATTATTGTATCCTATGTACCCTCGTCATATGACTTTGGCACTCCTTGATCAAACAGTCGTTGTATATTGAGACTTGTTATGCGTTTTCGATCTTATACTCATTTCCGACCTTTCTGCCTTATCCTCTTATTCCTATTCCTGTTTGTTGGCTGCAGTCACGAGTTAGTCGTGGAGAACCAAGACTCCATCATCCTGACCAATCGTGGAGCACGCCCAATCCATACTCTCCTCATTAAACCCTGCAATAAACCGTATGAAGAGTTGACCGAGATGGCCAGTAACATTAAACCAGGGTCCACTACATTGATCCGACTCTATCCTGGCTGTTTTGACGCCGATGCGTTGGATGAAAATGGTGAGCTGATGGCCACCCAATACAAGTTGCGCCTTCCCCCACAATTACGTTGGGACGTGTATTAACCTCTTCGGAGCCTCTCTATGAAATCTGATTTTCGACCGATGTTCGCCATGGTCATCGCCACCTGTGTCTTGACTGCCTGCGGAACGCCCTACTATCTCGTCAGATCCGATTTCATGACTTCAGATAACCGTGAAGCTCAACCGGAAATTGTGGAAAGTCAGACCTATCTATCGGTGATTCCGAACATCAAATCATTAGCGGTGAAAGCTCCGGAAGGGTGCGCAAATGAAACCGCCGCGGAAAGCTCTGGAGAAGCTGTAGGACAAGATGTCTTATTGAAAACCACGTGCGGTATTGAAATGGCAGAATTAGAGCGAGCCCTCACGCAAGCCGGCTTCCAAGTGATTTCGTGGAATGTCCTCCAAAATAAAGTACTCAAAGAAGAGATCACTCCACAAAAGGCCTCGAAAGAACTCGGAGCAGAAGTCTTGTTTCAAATCAATTCGTTAGAACGGTCACTGGTGCAAACCGGCCAAGATGCACGATGGGAACGTCGCTTTTATGAATCCAATGATCAAGGGGAACAACTTGATGCGGCGTCCCTCCCAGTCAAAGAAGGGGAACAACTCATCCTCCAGATCAAGAAAAAAGAATCATCCCTCTCTCAGCAAGAACGATTAAGCGTGACCATCAATGCCAGCGCCTCTCTGGTCAAAACGGCGGAAACCATGTGGTTCTACGAATGGACGCATGCAGAGACACAGAAGCAAGATACCGCAACGAAGGTACTAGCCATTTGTAACGATGGGAAATGTCGAGAAACCTCGATCAAAAGCACGGAGCAATCTGACGAAGGCCGATTAGTCTCCGGAAACAGCGAAGCGATTTCCAAACAAAAAAATGTCAAGGATCAGCAAAATGCCCTGTACCATAGACTCCTGCGCGATGTGGTCACAAATTTAGCGACGTCATTTAAACACAAATCATAAAGTCGCGGTTTCCCTGCCAACAGCATCACGAGAGAACACCTCCCCCTCTTGCATCTATGCCCAAGTCTTTAGCTTAGCAACTTTCGCTGCGCTCTCTCCAGACATGAAGAGATAGCGAGTTCTAGCCTCATTGGCTTTCCCTAAAAATTTTCATTCACAACTCACACAAGACCTACTGGTTATCTAATCAGACACAAACACTCCGTTTCTCGCTGGGATTAAAAAGAGACCTAGATTAGAACGCCAAAGAGGAAGATGCAGAAGGAAGAAATCATATGAAGAAGCACTGTCTAGCAAAAACAAGAAGAGGTGTCGTCTCGCTCTATCAAAGGGCTTTAACCATCAGCTTCATCTGTGCTCTCTTGTGTTCAAGCGCTCTCGCTAGTGAAAAACCCAGCATCATGCTCGCAGAAATCTACGAGCAGAGAATCGATAGCAGTCAATATTTCGTCAGTGAAAAGCTTGATGGCGTGCGTGCTCGATGGGATGGCAACCGACTGATTTCACGCGGCGGTCTCGTGTTTGCCTCACCTGAATGGTTTACCAAGAATTTCCCGACCATTCCCCTTGATGGTGAATTATGGATTGGACGTGGTCACTATGAGGAAACGATATCCGTTGTCAGCAAGCATAAACCCCATGATGGCTGGAAGGCCGTTCGGCTGATGGTATTTGATCTTCCCAAACATGGGGGAACATTTGAGGAACGGGTAAAGGAGATGAACCTCCTGGCAACAAAGGCTGTTTCACCCTATTTTGAAATCATTGAGCAAAAGGATTTCACCAGCGAAGAAGCTCTAAAGCTGTGGCTGAAAACTGTTGTGGGACTGGGTGGCGAAGGCTTAATGTTACACCGAAAAACTGCCCGTTATGCCAATGGGCGAAGCCAGGATTTGCTGAAACTGAAGCCCTATACCGACGCCGAGGCAACCGTCATTGGATATCGCCCAGGCAACGGTAAATATACAGGACAGACGGGCTCGCTCAAAGTGCGGACAGATCAAGGCATGGTCTTTTTTATCGGCTCAGGGTTGAGTGATGCCCAACGACTCCATCCCCCACCCCTGCAAAGTCGCATCACGTTTCGGCATCAAGGATTCACGAAAAAAGGGATCCCTCGTTTTCCTGTATTTTTGCGAATTCGGAATGAACAGCCTGAGTCCGAATGAATGCCTCCCCAACACACGCGAGATGGAGCTGCAGAAGCATTACCCCACCTTTGGGATGCCCTTATCGATTAAAACTTTTGCCACCCGCTTGGCGATTCTAGCCGTCTTAGGATTTTGTGAAATTTGGGCAGTGACAGTCGCACCCTCTAATAACATCCCCAACTCTTCTGCTAGACCCTGGGGATTTGAAGCGCCAGCCTGTTCGCATAGCTCTCGAATGTACCCTTTCAGCGATTTTTTATATTCCATGCATATCTGACGAATAGGTGCGCTTTTCTCAGAAAATTCACCAATAGCATTGATGAACAAACACCCGTAAAAGTCATCTTGCTGAAACCATTTTTCTGCAAAATCAAAGACAGCCAGCAATCGACCTCTAGCCGTCTTTCCTCCATTCTCAACTTGCCGTCTTATTTCATTTCGCGCCTGCTCATCGTATTGACGCAAAACGGCCACCACTAATTCTTCCTTCGACATAAAATGTGCATAGAGCGTTTTCTTGGTGACACCTGATCGTTCAACGATCGCGTCGATACCGGTTGCATGAATCCCATTCTTGGCAAATAACTCCAGAGCGGACTTCATGAGCTGCTCTCGTTTTGTTAAACGGGCTCTAGGCTTATTCATTTCGCTCGACGGTTCGATTGATAATAATTTTTTATGTAGATTTTGAAATTCCCACGAATTATTTCGTCAACCTACCATCTTTTCCCTTTTAAACCAATAACTTGGAACATTCCTTCTCCTCTTAACGTCATACAGAAACACCGTGTAACGAAACGTGCTTCCATGCGACTATGCTCCATAAAGTATACAGATCAGTATACATACACATATTCACCTTCCCCAACACAAAGGAGACTCATCATGAAAATGATGAACGCGTTTTTTGTTTCAGTTTTTGCAGTATTCATGGCCATCACGGCTATGCCAGCATTCGCCACAGATGTGACGCATAGCACACCGGGAATTAGCGGGTATGATCCCGTCGCCTATTTCACGGAAGGCAAACCTATGAGAGGATCGGGATATCATGTGGCGAACCACGAAGGCGTGGCCTATGCCTTTGCGAGTAAAGAAAACAAAGAGATGTTTGAAGCAAACCCTGACAAATATATGCCTGCCTACGGTGGGTACTGCGCCTATGGGGCAGCTGTTGGCAAGAAGTTTGTCTCTGATCCTGAAGTTTGGAAAATTGTAGATGGAACGTTGTATTTGAACTTGGATGAAGGCATTCAAGGCAAGTGGAACGAAGATATTCCTGGCTTCATCAAAAAAGCAGATGCCAATTGGAAAGCGATCAAAGATAAAGATCCATCTGATTTATAAGAAATTTACGTGAGGCTCGCCAATCACAAGGTGGTGAGCCTCACCTGCCACTCAATGTAGGACTCACAAAGGAGCAACCGATGAAGCGAATCATGCTCATCACAATCGTAGGTATTCTAGGCTTTGGAAGTTGGGCGGGCGAGGTACTGGCGATGGAAGACAAGGCCTTTGCACCCAACGTCAATCCAACAACTGGCGCAATCAGTGTCCCAGAAGACTATACCCTGTGGCCTACCCTCGGTACCTGGACACATGCGAAAATCGATGGAGGCATCACGAACATTCACGAATATCATGTGGTCTACACGCAACCGGAAACCATCGAGTACTACCAAAAGAAACGCCGATTTCCAGACGGAGCGGTTCTGGTCAAAGAACTCCTACATGCGGAAACTATGTCCATGACCACCGGGCCAGCCGTCGGCCATGCCACGACTATCAAAGGCTACTTTGTCTTGGTGAGAGATACGAAAGGCCGGTTCAAAGACTCACCGTTGTGGGGCGATGGCTGGGGATGGTCGTTTTTCAACGCGGATGATCGCGTGAAGACAATCTCCACGGACTACAGAGTCGATTGCATCCCCTGCCATGTGCCAGCTAAAGACTTAGCGCCGCGGAATGCAAAAAAAGACGATAAATGGATATACACATTGGGATATCCTGTCTTACAGAAAAAGTAAACGTTTCACTAAACAATTTCCACGCTTGGGGATGTTGAATCATAGTAACTTCCAAGGACATATAGACTCAGAGATACGTTGGATATCACAAGCCTCGGCGCGATTCAAAAAAGTTGGTCCAGCAAGACTGCAGCCTTTTTTTTCGCGCAGAGCGTACTTCCAGTGCGTGAATACGGAAAAATGGGAGAACGCCGCTAGCGTATTCTTCCAACAGCTCCACTATCTGAATGAACCCCTACGCATAAAGAAAAGTAAAAAGCCATGAATCAAGAAACACAATCATATGTCATGCTGACCGAACACAACTTCAAAACCGAAGTACTGGAAAACAAGAAACCTGTTCTAGTGGATTTCTGGGCACCATGGTGTGATCCATGCCAGGCCTTGGGCCCAGTGATCGGTGAAATAGCCGATGAATTTCAGTCACGAGCGGTTGTGGGAAAGTTGAATGTCGATGATCATCCGGATCTGGCGTCCAAATGCGGCATTCAATCTATACCCACCTTGATGATTTTTCAGAATGGAGACATTGATCAGATGGTAGGAAACATTCCTAAGGCAACACTGACTCAAAAACTGGAAACCCAACTTCAGCCTGCATAAAAAAGGAAGAATATTGGGCACGATTCTTCAACCTTGTACCTTCTGATGAGCTTGTCCTAGGACACCAACGATTGAGGTCCGGGACAAGCCAAGATAGGAAATCGGACACATAGGGGAAGAAGAAATGAAGAAAGAATCTTCCCTTCGCATTGAAGACATTCACGCTTGCACAATATGCGAAGCGGAATTTCCATTAGGACCACGTCCTGCTGGTCAACCTCATCCCAAGGCATTCATTTTTATTGCCGCACAGGCGTCGGGGAAAAAAATCATGGAATCGGCATCCCATTCAATGACCCAAGTGGGGACCGCTTGCGAGAATAGTTAGGGGTACATCGAGACAACTTGTACGATGTTCGACAAATCGCCATTCGTCCTGTGGGGTTTTGTTATCCAGGAACTGGGACGTCAGGAGATCTCCCTCCTCACCCAGAATGGCAGGCATCCAGCGAGCCGAACTCCTCGCGCGCTTGCCCAGCGTCCCTACCTACCTTGTATTTTCTTAGACAAAAACAGCGAGGTGATTGTTAAAAACAGATGTACCCCCTTGTTTGATTATTCCTCGCAGGGCAAAGATGGGCACATGAGAAATAGCAAGTATTTTTTTTCGCGCCTCCCACTGATTCTGTAGCAGTTGCTCAAAACACTTTCTGCAAACGCAAGTCACGTTTCACATCTGCACTTCATCTTCCCTTTATCTGGAAAATATTGTATTTTATCGCGATCTATACGCATTACTATCCTTGGAAACCTTCTAGCCGAACCCAAATGGGAGAGCAGAAAGGAAGAAAACATGGGCCATCTTAATCGGCGTACTCTCATAAAACTTTTTGCAGCAACCGTTATCGTCATGCAATTCGGCTTTTTGCATAGCGGATTGGTCCCCTCCCTGAGCCTAGCCCAAGATCAGGCACGCAATCCCCATGCGAAAATTATTGAAGAATGGCTAAGTGGGTTGATGGTAAAAACGAGAGGTCCTCAAGGCACGCTCCATCTTTCTCGATTTAAGGAGCCAATGTATTTCTTAACGAAACCCATTTCTTGGGCACCAAATAAAGGCCAAGAGTCATACGAAAAAGTACTCGTTCCGACTGGGTTTGTGACGGATTTCGCGAGTATTCCTAAAAATTTCTGGACTCTTTTGCGCCCCGATGGAGAATACACCTATGCGGCAATTATTCATGATTACCTCTATTGGGCGCAGCCTAGATCAAGAGAAGAAGCCGATCAGATTTTTAAAATGGCCATGCAGGATTTTGGCATTTCCACGGTAGAGGTCGAATTGATTTATGGTGCAGTTCGATTTGTTGGTCGATTCGCCTGGAACGCCAATGCAAAACAAAAGGCCCTTGGCGAAAAGCGAGTGTTAAAACAATTTCCCGATGACCCTAGAACAGCATGGGGGGAATGGAAAATGAAGCCAGAGGTATTTGCCCCATAATCTGATTTTGCTCAAACCCGTATCGCGCTTGAAAACCAGCCAGAATTCGCTCAGCGGTTAGGACAGACAATCCTGGATGGGAATAAATCCTTCCGTGCCTTCTCATAGTACTCGACCTGAACACCTACGATGAAAAAACAATTTGCTCTTCTCCTTCAAGATATTCGAGATTGCAGGATATGCGAAGTCGTACTCCCTCTAGGGCCTAGACCTGTCTTTCAACTTCATCCCAAAGCATCCATTCTTATTGCCGCACAAGCACCAGGGAAGAAAGTTCATGAAACCGGCATCCCATTCAATGACCCAAGTGGGGACCGCCTGCGAGAATGGCTAGGGGTACATCGAAACAGCTTTTATGATGCTCGACAAATCGCTATTCTTCCTATGGGATTTTGCTATCCTGGAACGGGGAAATCCGGAGACCTCCCTCCCCGTCGGGAATGCGCGGAGGCCTGGCGAGCTGAACTCCTCGCGCGTTTACCCAACATCCAGCTCACACTTGTGATCGGCCAATATGCACAAGCATATCATCTGCCCAATACCACTCATAAAACGGTCACGGAGAGAGTCAAAGCCTGGAAAGAAGTTTGGCCAGAACAACTCCCGCTTCCCCATCCCAGCCCACGAAATAATATATGGTTGAAACGCAATCCCTGGTTTACCACAAACCTCCTTCCCGTACTCAAAAAACAAGTACGGGCTATATTAAGAACAAGCTAACTCAAAAACGGAATCAGGTATTTATTCCTTTCCAATTATCAATCTCTTCCGTACCTCACTATTTTCAAAATTGATGCCAATGTAGCTGGTTGTCTAACCATTTCTTCTCCAGCATACAGGGCACACAGGAGAACACACGGCTGCCATAAAGGGTCTGTTGAAAAAATCCGCCAGCCTTCGCCAAGGCTACGGCTGACAGGCTAGCGGTTCCATGCCTGCCGAAGCGGCTTCGCATAGGCAGGTCGCCAATTGTGAGTGCTCACACAAGTACGCTCCGCGCTCAAAATTGGCTCTGGCCTTCCTGGACAGAATTTTTTAACCGACCCGAAATCCCTGATAGTCAACACATTCCTGTGTATTTTCGACCATCGATATCTTCATTATTCAACACTGCCATGAGAAGTTTTAATTCCCCTAGAATGGTAGAGATCTGTGGACAAAGCTGTGCTCAGCTCCAAAATACTTGTCGGAAATGAGGAGGATATAGATAGTAGAAAATGAAAAATGACCATATTTATGCCTATTTCCCATTCATCGTTTATCAGCCAGAATTTTTCAGCATTGACACCCTTGGGCTCCTTTGCTACTTATCTTGATCCTACAGGTCGTGTATAATTCCTATCCCCGACAATCATTCTGCTCTGCTTTTTTAATGAAGAATTCCTTTTTCGAGACAGGCAACACAACAAGGAGGTAGTACGTCTTGAAATTATTGATCTATCTCCTTTTGCTTTCGTCCTCCTCTGTGGCATTGCCCACACAAGCCTTGGCCGCCGTTGGGGACGTGAATTACATTTCTGATGTGTTAAGTGTGCCATTGCGAAGTGGACCGTCCCCTGGTCATCGTATCCTCCACCGTGGATTACCCAGTGGGACACACTTAACCGTTCTTGCGGTAGACGAAGAGGCAACATTCACACAAGTCCGCACCCTCAAGGGGTTAGAAGGTTGGGTCAGAACACAATATCTCATCGGCCAACCCATCTCCCGCGTCAAATTGAACGCGACCGAAAAACGACTTCAAAAACTCCAAACCAAAATGGAAACAGAATCTGAAGCCCGCACCACGATTCAAGCCAAATACAAAGAAACCGACGCGAACAACCAGAGGCTCAATTCACAGTTGGATGCCCTGACTAAAGAACTCACCGAACTGAAACGTATTTCAGCCGATCCGATCAACGAGCATACTCGCAATGTCGAACTGACTCAACAGAACACACGCTTAGTTGCGGAAGTGGATGAACTCGCTTCGAAAGCCAGACGGTTGGAAGAAAATGTACAACTCCAATGGTTATTGTACGGAGGGGCACTCGTTCTAATCGGCCTGATATTTGGACTTGTCCTTAAAAAACGCCCACAAGCACAGGCCAGTTATTCTCGATATTCCTAGGTAACCATCTCAGAGAACAGCATACGCCGTCGACTAAGGGGCTGAGAAAAAATCCGCCAGCCTTCGCGCTCGCCGCTGAAGCCAACTTTGGCGCGCAAGCGGCCAAGGCTACGGCGGACAGGCTAGCGGTTCCATGCCTGCCGAGCATACTTCGCCAAAGTAGCTTCAGCTACGAAGGCCGGGAGCGGCTTCGCATAGGCAGGCCCCCAGTTTATCGTGCTCACGTACTGTAAGTACGCTCCGCGCGTAAAACTGGCTACGGCCTTGCTGGACGCACTTTTTGAACCGATCCGAAGCCTTGATTTTCATGGCGAAATAAGCCCCTTGACATACTCATTATTCAACACTCCCTAACTAACGTCCTGGTATTACCTTAGCGCTTCAAGCGTGCTGCGAAGTTCTTGAATTTCGGTCTTAAATAATTCAAGGTGTTCATCCCGTTGAGGTTGAGTATCCTTGAATTTCCACACCCGCTTAAAGATGGCCCACAACTCTTTGTTATGAGTGACCGCGAGCGCGTAGGTCGGTGTCTCTCGTTTGGCCTCCTCGATGCAACACAACGAATGATCAAAGGCATGAAATTGGTTGTGCAAATCATCTAGCGCCTGATCATTCCCGGTCCCCCCTTTTGATGCTTCTGCACTCTCTTCCATCATTGTCGTGAGGTTCAGCACAGTTTCAACACTACTACTCCCTTTTGCTTTCTCCGCATAGTCATCCGCACGCGGATAGAACACATAACTGCATCCACTGAGTCCAGCCAACAGAGTTACCGTTGCTAACATTGCCAGAATCTTTTTCATACATCCCTCCATGGTCAATAAGAAAACCTGTGATGAAGCTATTTGCTTCGACTTCAATTTACTCTAATGATTGTGAATGTGTTCAGGATCTGGATGGTAACGTATCCAGGAATTTTGAGCTAGGCAACCTCAGTGAAATGAAAGACGAAAACTGACCACAAATGTCTTTTTTCAAAGTTTGCCCTTCAAAGGCCAGACGCTTACCCCCCTTGCCCACAGCCACGATAATGACGTTTACGAGCTTCGAGAGCAAAAAAAACATGATGAATAAGTCAATCGTCAACCGTTTGATTGACAATAAAAAATCACCCGGTTTATGCTGAATGATGGCTATTGCATCTGAAAAAACTCTTGATCGAGTGTTTTATGCACTCTCCGATCCTTCACGCCGTAAAATGCTCCAGGCCTTAGGCGCTGACGGCTGCCAGGTCAAAGATTTAGCCAAGTCGTTTCCATTCAGTAAAGCAGCCACATCCAAACATCTTAATGTTCTTGAGGAAGCAGGTCTTATTGAAAAAACCCGCAAAGGACGAGAAGTCTTCTGTTCAATGAATCCGTCGACTCTTCAGCATGTAGAGGAATGGGTTAAGTTTTATCGTCAATTTTGGGACGAACGGTTGGACAACTTGGAAACTTTTTTGAGCGAAAATCAAAAGAATTTAAGAAAATAATGACTCAAGAAGCAATTTCCTTTTAGGCGATGTCGATTTTGAGTATTCCGTTCGTCTTTAGTAAGAACGCTCAAGAGGGAACACCCTTTACCACACACCAGGAGGACATCTCATGCAATACCTATTAATGATCTACGCAGCCGAATCCGAAAACCCAAAGCCTGGAACGGCTGAGCATGACAAAATGATGCAAGGGTTCACTGAACTCGCCCAAGATTTAGAGGCTAAAGGTTTGATGAAGGGCGGTAATGCGCTAGATGATGTTGCGACGGCCACCACTGTGCGCGTACGCAATGGGAAAGCTCAAACTCTGGACGGCCCGTTTGCTGAAACCAAAGAACAGTTGGGAGGTTTCTTCCTCCTCGAATGCAAGGATCTTGACGAGGCCATTCAATATGCAGGAAGAATCCCGAGTGCTGAGTTCGGATCCATAGAAATTCGACCTGTAATTTCGTGTGGTGCTTAGGTGAGGTAAGTGCTACAAACATCCAAAGATCAACCTGAGGCAGCCGTCGAAAAAATTGTCCGCGAAGAATGGGGGCAGGTGTTGGCCACTCTCGTAGCTTACGTACGCGATTTCAGCCTCGCTGAAGATATGCTCCAAGATGCCTGTGTCTCAGCCTTAGAACATTGGCCAAAGGATGGAGTACCAAAGAGTCCTCGCGCCTGGTTGCTTCAGACAGCACGACGCAAAGCGATTGATCGGTTTCGTCGCCAGGCTAACTTTGAAACCAAGCGTGCCGAGCTTGAGATACTCACCAATCTTGAGCAGCAGATCAGACCTGTCGAGGAGGATACTGTGGCCGAAACCATACCAGATGACCGGCTTCGTCTTATCTTTACGTGCTGCCACCCTGCCTTAGAAGAACATGCCCGGGTGGCGTTGACACTTCGAACGTTAGGCGGTCTCACCACTCCGGAAATTGCACGAGCCTTCATGATTCCAGAAATCACCATGGCTCAGCAACTCGTGCGCGCCAAACGTAAAATCAAGGTGGCGAATATTCCTTACATTGTGCCATCGCCCCATCTGTGGCCAGAACGTATCGAATCAGTGCTCACGGTCATCTATCTGATTTTTAATGAGGGCTACGCGACCAGCTCTGGGAATCAACCGACTCGCGCAGATTTATGTCATGAGGCCATTCGCCTGGGGAACATTCTCCTCAGCCTGGTTCCACAGGAACCGGAAATCGCAGGGTTACTCGCTTTGATGTTGTTACATGACTCACGACGCCCTTCTCGGACCAATCGTGATGGAAACATGGTCACATTGGAGCACCAGGATCGCGAATTGTGGAAGCAAGACCATATTGACAAAGGTGTGGATTTATTACAACGAGCCCTATTGATGAGTAGGCCTGGCCCTTTTCAAATACAAGCCGCCATTAGTGCCGCCCATGCACAGGCAAAAAGTTATGAAGAGACTGATTGGCATGAAATCACCTTGCTCTACGGGAAGCTCTACAAACTGCAGCCATCACCAGTCATTCAACTCAATGCTGTCGTCGCGCTGTCGTTTGCTCACGGGGCTCAGGCCGGGCTTACGGCCATGGCAGAATTGGATGCGCACGGTGAACTGGCGCAGTACCAGCCCTACCATGCTGCTCGGGCTGA
Source organism: Nitrospirales bacterium (assembly GCA_029261255.1). Classification (GTDB taxonomy): domain Bacteria; phylum Nitrospirota; class Nitrospiria; order Nitrospirales; family UBA8639; genus Nitrospira_E. The sequence continues at coordinate 3,467 of JAJDBQ010000230.1, read as the reverse complement.
CTTGTTCCGCCGAGCAGGACTCAAAGAAGACTCCGTTGCGGCCTATCGACAAGCCTTAGAATTCACTGAAAACGCCGCAGAGCGGAATTTTCTTGAACAGCGTCTCGTAGAAATCTTGGAATAGACATGATGAACAACCTTACAACCCATTTAATTAGGAGGTCACTATGTACGCACACAAACTTATCATTACTCTTGTCATCGGCTTGATGGCTCTTAGTTCAATGCAGGTTCATGCTGAAGAGCAGGCACAAAAACCGTATGTCGGTTCTGAGGCGTTTGAGCGAATGAAGCAACTTGCTGGCTCATGGGAAGGGATGATGGATATGGGTAAAGAGACCATGAAGGTGACGACCAGTTACAAAGTCACCTCTAATGGGAGTGCGCTCATAGAAACGGTCTTTGAAGGAGCCCCTCATGAAATGGTCACGGTCTACCACGACGATTCGAAACATCAAATCAACTTCACCCACTATTGTTCGCTCGCCAATCAGCCCAAGATGAATCTCACGGCCATGAAGGGAAACACCTTGACCTTTGATTTATCTGGTGATTCGGATATCGATTCAAAACATGAAACCCATATGCATGCTGCAGCTATTACGTTTGACGGAAAAGACCAAATCACACAACAATGGACCAAATTTGAATCAGGGAAAGAGAATCAGATCGTCAAAGTAGCGTACTCGCGCATTAAATGAATAGAGAAACAATTTATAGGGACTGCACTCTTAGGAGTGCGGTCCCCTCGCCCTTACTAGCTACTTTCCTTTAACGAATTGAATCCAATGAGCTATGATAGAATTGTTACGACAACTCAACAGATATGGAAATTCTCTGAATAAAAAAGAATCGCTAACACTAGTGAAGACAGAGACTCATGGCTAACCTCTCCAAGCGCTTAGAAACTAATATCGAAGGGAATTTCTTTGTCGACTCTACGTGTATCGACTGCGATACCTGTCGACAATTAGCCCCAGAAACATTTATCGAAAACGGTGAGTATTCTACCGTTTTCCATCAACCAGGATCGGCACATGAAGAATTCGCAGCATACCAGGCATTGATTGCCTGCCCAGTTGGCTCCATTGGCACCGTCACGAAAGATTCGGAAGTATTTTCAGAAGCCCAAGCTTCCTTTCCAATGCCTGTGGAGGATGGCGTCTATTATGTGGGATTTAATTCAGAGAAATCGTTTGGCGCCCATAGCTATTTCATCCAGCATCCAGAAGGAAATTGGCTAATCGATTCTCCTCGGTATCTCAAGCAACTAGTGCAAGCCTTTGAAAAGCTCGGTGGCATTCGATACATCTTTCTCAGCCATGAGGACGACGTCGCGGAGGCAACGCGTTATGCCAAAACTTTTGGTGCCACGCGAATTATCCATCAAGCGGACTCTTCAGCCATGCCGGATGCGGAAAAATTTATATCTGGCAGCGATGTCGTTCAAGTGGAACGGGAGTTTGCATGCATACCAACTCCGGGTCATACCGCTGGGAGTATGGTGTTGCTGTACAAAAATCGGTTTCTGTTCTCAGGTGATCATCTGTGGTGGGATAGAGATCTCCAGCAGCTGGGGACTCCAAAAAACTTGGTGTGGGATAACACGCAATTAGAGCAATCGGTCAAGAAATTACTCAACTCTTCTTTTGATTGGGTCTTACCTGGCCATGGTGAGCGTATGAACTTACCCACCAGTGAGATGAAATCCACCCTCGAACAACTCGTCAAACGCCGCTGGCCTCCCACACGTTTGTAAAATATACCTTCGTTTTCTGCGTAGGAATTTCACCTGGCTATAGAATATTGCTACAGACTAAGATGGTGGAGGAATGACAATTGAAAGCGCATTGTGATCGCTCAAGACATCTTTTAGTTCAAGTGTTTGTGGATTCTCTATCTGGAGGTTTCTTACAGCAATAATATCTGGTCCATCTTGCAGGGCCAAAGTTAAGTCATTATCTTTAAGGAACTTCTGCAAAATTTGCTCATCTTGTTCTCCCCCATCTTGTTTTTTTCTTTTTGGCTTTAAGTTTGAGTCCAAGCCAATGAGTAGTGGGGCCGTGGAGGGCACGTACCATTTCAGAGCGGCGGTGATTTGCCAGGCCTGTAACGCACGAGCATCACGGCTGGCCTGTCCTCGACCCGCATCCATATGACTGTTCAATACCCAAAAATCTTGGAATCTCACTAGCTGAAAACCCTTTGAAAACGATTCATCTGCTTTATCAAGCTTCGTATTACGGCCCGCAAAAGCACGAAACGGTTCTGCATAAACCCAGCCAGGCCTCTCTTGGGCGAGCATGAGCAGTCCAGGACTCAGACATATCTCGCACACGGTTCGAAGTGGCCACCAATCACCACCCCCACCTTCTGTAAACAAGGGATGCTCAGCCCAGGCATGTTTCGTATAGCCAGCAATCTGGGATGGACGCACAAAGGCTTCCTGAAACAGAACCAGATCATACTGCGAGGCTAGATCTCCAATACAGACGATTTCTTCTTCCGAATGACCTTTATTTGAAAAAATCGATCCGGGTAGCAGTCGATCATGAATATTCCACACCAGCACATGAAGCCCATTACTACTTCTGGAATCTGGAAGTTCAGAAGCCGATATGCCAGCTTGTTGTTCCCAATCCGTTTGACACTTGGATGTCAAGGCAGGCTTCGTTTCAAAGCTCCCCACACAGCCATTCAGCAAGACAAGAAACACTGTAGACAGAAGAAAAACGCCAAGCCTACGCACACAAAACGTCAAATTGTACATCACCTAAATCCTTTACGTTGTAAAGATACTCGCTTCAAGAGCAAGGGCTTCATGAAACTTCAAGCCATTTTATGTCGTCAAATAAAGCGGCAGTTTTTTGAAATGACCACATTTCATTTTTGTCATTGGATTTAGGGTGAAGATTAAGAAAAAAGACCATAATATTGATTGCTTCATTACGGCGGGTCATACGCAGCAATGGCTTCACTTAAATCTTTCATCCAACACGGATCAAGCTCAGCAGTGCTATTCTTCTTTTTCCATTTCAATGTCCTTAAACGTAAATGAAGCAATGCAGGAAGAACTTTTGGATTGCCAACTTCCTTGGTAGCTTCCAGAGCCAAAGAACCAACATTTCTCCGTTCAAGTTCCTTGATAATATACGTTGTGACTCCAGAATCCTTCCGCACAGCCAATCCCAGAAGCGCTTCACCCCGCAACTCATCATCTTTTTCATTCAAACGAGATTTCAATGCTCGACGGATAGTCGGAGAATCTGAGTCAATCTGTGCCCCTAACCCAAACGTTGCCCAATCTCGGGCCTTCGTAGAGGAATCTGATCTTCCCCTGGAATATCGGACACCGAGTTAAGAATTATATAATAATTCAAAGCGAGGTGTTGAATGAAACGAACACGCAGGCATCACAGTCGTGAATTTAAGCAAGAAGCGGTGGCGTTGGTGGTGGAGCATGGCTA